>JAUYDU010000520.1 GCA_030691665.1 Chloroflexota bacterium | reverse complement strand
TGGAGGTTGCGCATCAGCATGCCGAACCTCACGTTGGTCTCGAAGGCAGCGATGTCCGTATAGGCGCTGGCGGTGGACGGCACGTAGTAGAACATCAGCAGCACGCCGGTGACCGTCAGAATGATGAACATGAAGAAGCTCAGGCCGCCCAGGCAGTAGGTGTGGGTTATCTTGACGTGAGTGCGATGAAGACGGGTAGGGTGCAGATGCAAGAAGACGTTGGTGGCGATGGCCAGCATCTGATTGCGGGGCGTGTTCGGATATCCCGACCGAAATACCGACTGCCAGATGAAGTTGTGGAACAGCCTATCGTGCAGCCTATCCTGAACGGCCTGCACTCGTTCTTGCCAGTTTCGCGGCCTGCCGGGTTCCTCCGTAACCGCCATCTATCGCCTCCCGCCACCAAACCCTAGCGAGCCCACCACCGTCCCAAGACCACCATTATGCCCAGAGACCCCAGAACCGTCAGCAGTACAGCCAGAAACTCCATGCCCTCGGGCACTTGTCTGAACAGGATATCCAAGAATAGCATCCGTCTTCCGTTCCTATCTCAGCTTATCCCGGCCCCAACACACAGCGAATCAGACCGAAGTCCGATTGTCAGCCAGACCAAGGTCTGATCGTGAAGAAATAGCAGGCCGAATTTTAGCATGCGCTAAGCATCGCGTCAAGGTAGCCGCAGCATTAATACATTATATCAGGACAAATCGGTTTTATGCCACCCTGATGCCCCGCCACGGCCGCCGCAGCCGCAGGCGAACCAGCCCCCGGATGTCCTCCCAAACAGTCTTAGCGATGTGCACCCGCGTATCCGGGTCCTCCAGCCAGCGCACGGGAATCTCCTTCACCCGATAGCCCGCCTTCTCCGCCAGGATCAGCAGCTCCGTATCGAAGAACCACTCGTTGTTCTCGATCCGGGGCACCAGCTCCTGCACCGCCCGCCGGCTCACCGCCTTGAAGCCGCACTGGGCGTCCGCGAAGCGAGTGAAGAACAGGACTTTGATCATCACGTTGTAGCCCCGCGAGAGCGCCTCCCGCCTCAGCGAGCGCCGGATGTCCGAGGCCCGCGACAGGCGGCTGCCATACGCCACGTCGTAGCCCTCGCTGGCGATGGCCTCGATGAGGGGCGGGAAGGCCGCCAGGTCGGTGGAGAGGTCCACGTCCATGTAGCTGACGATCTCGGCCGGGCTGCCCAGCCAGGCCGCCTTGAGGGCGCGCCCTCGCCCCTTCTGGGGGATGTGGAGAGAAGCCACGTTGGCGTGCTCCTGGGCCAGCTCCTGCGTCACCGCCAGCGTGCCGTCGGTGGAGGCGTTGTCGGCGATGATTATCCGCCACTGGTGAGGGAAGCCCTCCCCCAGGAACTGGCGCAGGGTGGCCACGCTCTCGGCCAGAACGTGCTCCTCGTTGTATACCGGAATGACCACATCGACGGAGGCCATGTGCCAACTCCTAGGGCAGGTCAGCCAGGGCAGGCTCTGCGGCGGCTACATATTCCTGGTAGCGCTGGTCGAACTCGTCTCGCAGGATGCCCATGACGATGGCGTTCGTGCGCTTACCGTGGATGAACCGTTGCTCCCGCAGGAGCCCCTCGCGAACGAACCCACACTTCTCGTAGCAGACGATGGCCCGCTCGTTGTACTCCTCTACCCGGAGAGAAACCCGGTGCAGGCGCTGCTCGTTGAACAGATGGTCCAGGAGGGTCATCATAGCGTCGGTGCCGTAACCCTTGTCCCAGTAGTCCTTCTCGCCGATGATGATGCCGATGTCGGCCACGCCGTGACGGGGCAGGGTGTCGGGAGAGTAGCCGATCTGACCGATGGCCAGGCCATCGAGGGTCTCGATAATGTACCGCCGGCCCCAGGGGCCGACCGGGTCAACCGAAGACAATTCCGGTAGGGCGGCCAGGTCTGCCTCCAGGACTCGCTCCACCTGGGCCAGCGAGACGGTGCTACCGGGGGCGGCCCAGTAGTACATCGCCTCCTCATCGTTGAGCCACTGCCAGAGCTTGGCCGCGTCGCTTCTCTCCGGCGCCCGCAATCGCACCTTGCGTCCGGTGATCATCCTAACCCGCCCTTCGTAGCTACAGGGCTCATGGTCATGACCAAAACAATTCGACACAAGGCAGGGCTGAAGCCCTGCAGCTACGAGCCTATCTCCTCTCTGCTCCGTAGCTGCAGACCTTCAGGTCTACCTGCAAAGGCCAGCCAGCACTGCCCATCACCGGGAGCAGACCCAGCCATCCGCTTATCCGTTCCCTATCCGTTGACAGATCAGTGCTTGAAGTGCCGCACGCCCGTGAATACCATCGCCATCCCCCGCTCGTCGGCGGCCTTGATCACCTCTTCGTCGCGGATGGAGCCGCCCGGCTGGATGACGGCGGTCACGCCCCCCTCAGCCGCCAGCTCCACCCCGTCGGGGAAGGGAAAGAAGGCGTCCGAGGCCAGCACGGCCCCCCGCGCCCGCTCCTCGGCCCGCCGCAGGGCCAGGTGGACGCTGGTCACCCGGTTGGGCTGGCCGGCCCCCATGCCCAGCAGCGTGCGCTCCCTGGCGATAACGATGGCGTTGGACTTGACGCGCTTCACCACCTTCCAGGCAAAGCGCAGGTCGGCCACTTCCTCCTCCGTGGGCTCCCGCTTGGTCACCACCTTCAGCTCGATGCCGTCGTCCAGATAGACGTCGGGCTCCTGAGCCAGGAAGCCTCCCGACACCCGCCGGTACTCCAGGGCGGTGGCGCAGCCGATGGCCGCCCGCGGGTCGAGCCGCAGGATGCGCAGGTCGCGCTTCTTCTGGAGGATGGCCAGCGCCTCCTCCGAGAACGCGGGGGCGACGACGATCTCGTAGAAGGTCTTGGCCATCTCCTGCGCCGCCTCGCCCGTCAGCTCACGGTTCACCGCCACGATGCCGCCGTAGGCCGAGACGGGGTCGCCCGACAAGGCACGGCGATAGGCCTCGGCCAGGTCCTCGTGGCAGGCCAGGCCGCAGGGGTTGGTGTGCTTGACCACCACCGCCGTCGGCGCGGCGAAATCGAGGGCGGCTCGCCAGGCGGCCTCGGCGTCCAGGAAGTTGTTGTAGGACAGAGCCTTGCCGTGAAGCTGCTCCGCCGCCACGATGCCCCAGGTCTTCCCTCCCCACAGCACGCTGTCCTCCCGATACACCGCCGCCCGCTGGTGGGGATTCTCGCCGTAGCGCAGGTCGAACAGCTTCACCAGGGGGATGGTGAACTGGTCGGGAAAGGCGTCCTCCTCGCCCCGCAGGTACTGGGCGATGGCCGTGTCGTAGGAGGCGACGTGCTGGAACGCCTTCAGCGCCAGCCGCCGCCGCACGTCCAGGGGCACCTCGCCCGCCCGCAGCAGGTCGAGAACCTGCGAGTAGTCGGCCGGCTCGACCACCACCAGCACGTGGGGATAGTTCTTGGCGGCGGCCCGGATCATCGTCGGCCCGCCGATGTCGATGTTCTCCAGGGCATCGTCCAGGGTCACGTCCTCCTTGAGCACCGTCTCCACGAAGGGGTAGAGGTTGACCGCCACCAGGTCAATGGCCTCGATGCCGCTCTTGGCCAGCTCCTCCAGGTGCGCCGGCCGGTCGCGGCGGGCCAGGATGCCCCCGTGCACCGCCGGATGCAGCGTCTTCACCCGCCCGTCCAGGATCTCCGGGAAGCCGGTGAGCTTGGAGACGCTACTCACGGCGACGCCGCCCTCGGCCAGGGCCTTGTGAGTTCCGCCCGTGCTGTACACCTGGAATCCCAGCCCCGCCAGCCCGCGCGCGAACTCCACAACCCCCGTCTTATCCCAAACGCTGATGATGGCGATCATTGCTCGTACCCCTCGCCTTCCTCCTCGAACTCCTCTGCCACTTCGCGGGTCACCTCGCCGCTGCCGCCGCACAGAGGACAGACCACCAGGTCGGCGTCGATCTGCTCGATGCCCTGATACTCCATCAGCTTATCGCCCTCTGTCCACACGTAGGTGCGGTCGGGATCGTAGTCGTCGATGCGGAAGGGCCGCTGGGTGCGACCCTCTTCATCGATGTACCCCAGGTCGCCAGGGCTGGCCAGGTGCTCCCGGAAGAAGGCCCGCAGCGCCTCGCGCCCGTTCTCGGCCTCGATGTCCTCCTCCCACTCGGTCTCATCGCCTTTGGGGACGCGCGCCTCGTCGCCGGACACACCCAGGCTGCGGAAGAAGCCAGCGGAGTCTGGCACGCTCCTCTCGACGTAGTAAATGCGGAAGTTGGGCACCCTGCGCTCCTACTCGATGATCAGCCGCGGCTGGCCCCGGGGTTAGGGGGTAGGGAGAGGGGGGGGATCATGGGGAAGGTGCAACGTCGCGGGCGGAGACAAGGCCGTTGCTTCGAAGGGCATAGAGGGATTCGGAAATGTAGCGATCGCCTATGTCGGGGCCTAAATCAAATTCCCTTCTTACATTGGCAATCACCTTGGATAGTTGCTTTGCGAGCGCTTCTTTTGGTCTTCTCCCTTCAACGCTATCTACAAGATAGTATGCAGGAACGTCTTGCCAGCCGTTGTACAAGAGGACTTCATACATGCGGGGCATGCGGCACCTCCTAGCAACTGCATTATGCAACCTTTTCGGTTGCCTGAGATGAGCGAGATCATCAGCGGGCGGATAGTATGCGCTGTCCAAATTCGTTGGCGACCGCGCGGGGAAGCTCCCCCTCGCCTTCGCAGACGGGGCATGGGGCAACGTCGACCTTCTCTATTCCCCGGTACACCTCGAGCCAGTCACCCTCCCACCATCGATACTCAGAACGGGGATCCAAACTAGCCAAGCTAGGCAACTGCGCCCCGTGCAACAAGTCGGCTTCTCGAAGTTCAGCACGCCTCTCCCTGAAGAACTTACGGAGCGCCGAAAGTTCGTCCCTCGCCTCTACGTCCGTGTGGTTCCACTCCGAATGCTCGTGGTAGTAACCCTTGTAGTAGACCCTGAATGTGGGCATTAGCCCCCCCTCCTGGGAAGTTATTAAGACGGTTGCGCACGGTACGCCTTGAGCACCTTCTCGAAGAAATCGGCCGACCGGAAGAACTCTCTGTGCCCCGGGTAATCCGGGTCAAGGGCAGCGATCAGACCTGCGATTGCTTGCTGGCCCCGAGTCAAACTAGCGCGAATACGCTCGCTGTGCGCAGCCAATCTTGGGGCTTCCTGCAAAGAGGGTAGTTCTTTGGCAGGTGCCAGCTCGAAGCCAACTAGCGCTGTCAGGCAATAGCGAGCGTAGTCGGCCCCCAGAAATGCGCTCCACTGCAAACACGCCCTGTTTGCTTCTTGGTACACCGTCCAAGGTAGGAGCAACTGCTGGGCTCTGACGTTATCAGGAAAGACTTTCTTGTATCGAGACTGGTTTTCAAAGATGCTGCGGCTCCTGTCCTTCGCATCGCCAGGTTCTCCCAGGAAGGCAAGCGTCGCTTGGGCCAGATCCTTCATCTTGATCCGACGGTGTACCTTGGACTCGTTGTCCCAATAGCGTTCCTTACTCTGTTCCATCTCCCAATCGCCACGCTTGACCTCGTAGAGTATAGGCGCTGGCAACGCGTCGAACTGATTCTTTAGATCTTTTTGAAGCGGGTCATTCGATTTGAAATCCTGTGCACTCAGTCTCGCTTGAGTGTTGGTAGCCGTGGCAATCTGGTCACGCAGGTTCGCCAGGCCCTCGATCAGACGCAGAAGCACCCTTATGTCCCCATTGGCCTCTACTATTGCCGCTGCCTTCACTAAGGTGACTGTAGTCTGGCAGCCATTAACGATCTGGAAATCCCTCACTGTAACAGGCTTGCGGTCAGACCTGAAAGTCTCGCATACTGCGGTCACACCGTTATTGAGATGAAAAAACAGCTTGCGTTTGCTTGGATCTTTCAGGGTCGCCATTATGTTGCTGTTGATCCTATTCTGCAATGGGCCACGCGGATTCAATCGGAAGAGCGCGTACTGATGCTGGCGGAAGGCCCTTACAAGCTCCCTGGCTGGTATGCTGCCCACCAAGACTCTGAAGCCAGCAATGGTCGATACGTTGAAATCCTCGCTGGAAATGTCGAGCTCTACGTCAGTGTTGAACCTTGCTGGCGTCAAGTGACTTTCATATAGCTCCTGAAGTCTTTCCAGGTCGTAGACATCGAGGTCCTTCCGTATCTCAATGGAATCGATGACTTCTGTCTCGGTTGCCTTCACCTCAGTGAACGTACGCCCCTCTGGCGACAGATAACCGGATGTCAGAAAGATGAATCGCAGCGTCCAGCCGTTCTTGATGGCGTCTCGTGCAGCTCGATGGGCGTCCTGAGCGAGCGGATTCTTCGCGGCCACTACTACCTCGGGGTTAAGAACTTTTCTCAGGCAGCTAAAGAATCGGTTCAGATCCTCATTGCTTATGGCTACCGGCTGGTCATGAAATTTCGACTGGATGAGCGTCAGGGTTTCGGTCTCGGGGTCTTCGTAGTAGCCGTCCAGCCCCAGGTCGCCGCGACCGTCGAGAAGGAGCGGTTCTTTTAGTTGATCATCTGACAGATCCGTGTCCATCAGTACCTGACTCGCGGCCCAGAACTTGAACCCCTTCTCTCTGTCTCCGCCGTAATGAGTCCTCGCAGCGTCCTCGATGAACGGCTCTAGCCGCTCGTAAACGGGTGGCCACTCGCTCTTCTTCATGTGCCGTCTCCTTCGGCCTCGCCAGATGGCGGGGCGTGAGTAGTGCTAGATATACCTCATGGCGCCAGTTTTCCCTATCCCCACACCACACCCTCCCCCACCACCACCTCCCCCACCACCTCAGCCAGAGGCTGATGCGCCTCTGGCGCAAGCGCCTCCGGCACCTGCGCTCGCACCGCCTCCACCTCCGCCGGGTCGCAGGCCACCACCATCCCCAGCCCCATGTTGAAGGTGCGGTACATCTCCTCCTCCGCCACGTTGCCCCGCTCCTGGATGAGACGAAAGATCGGCTGCACCCGCCAGCTCCCCCGCTGCAAGCGCGCCGCCAGGCCCTGCCCTGAGCCTGTCGAAGGGCCCTCCGGCAGGATGCGAGCCACGTTCCCCGGCAGGCCGCCGCCGGTGTTGTGGGCGATGCCCTTCAGTCGGGGCGCCTCGCGAGGTGCCCCTACGCGCCCCAGGATAGCCTTCAGCTCGTTGTAGTAGCAGCGATGGGGCACCAGCAGCGCCTCGCCCAGGGTCACCCCCAGGCCAGGGTAGTTGCGATAGAGGACGGCCCGCTCCGCTTCGGGGTCGCCCCCCAGGCCCACTCCGAACACCCGTCGCACCA
>JAUYDU010000505.1 GCA_030691665.1 Chloroflexota bacterium | reverse complement strand
CGCCGCCAACGTCATCGTGGAGACGGTCATGCGGGAGGTGAAGCCGGGGGCGGTGATCGTCATGCATCTGCACGGGGCCCACACCGCCGAGGCGCTGAAGCAGCTCATCCCCCTGCTGAGCCAGGCGGGCTACAAGTTCTCCCTTCCCCAGAAGCCTAGCCCCTGAGGGCGGCGCCCACCTCTCGCGATAGGCGTTCCAGCAGGCGGCGGCGCTCCCGCTGCACCTCGGCGTCGGTGAGGGTGTGCTCGAAGGACTGGAAGGCGATGGAGAAGGCCAGGGACTTCTTGCCTGCAGGCACCGCCTGCCCGGTGTAGACGTCGAACAGGGAGGCCCGCTGCACCAGGGGCGAGCTCTCGATGATGGCCTGCACCTGGGCGGCCGTCACCCCTTCATCCACGACGATAGCTATGTCCTCCTCCACCGCCGGGAAGCGGGAGAGGGGCTGGTAGCGGCGGGGTCTACCCGCGTGGGGTAGCAGGGCCTCCAGGTTTAGCTCGAACAGATAGACATCTTGGTCGATGTCGAAGGAGGCGGCCACGCGCGGGTGCACCTGCCCCACCACGCCGACCCGCTCGCCGTCCACCTGGACCTCGGCCGTCCGGCCGGGCACCAGGGCGAAATCCTCGGCCTCGTGGTAGCTGGCGATCAGGCCCAGGCGGTCGAGGAGGAACTCCAGGTGGGCCTTGGCGTCGTAGAAGTCGACCGCCTCCCCCACGGGCTGACCCCAGCGGTCTGGCCTATTTCCCGTCAGCACGCCGGCCAGGGATTCCATCTCTTGGGGCAGGTCGTCGGAGCGAGGCAGGTAGACGTGAGCCACTTCGAACAGGGTGACGAGTCGGGTCTGGCGATGGCGTAGGTTGGCGGCCAGCGTCTCCAGGAGCGATGCTCTGAGGGTGGTGCGCAGGTACTCCTGCTGGCGGCTCATCGGGTTGGCCACTTGCAGGGGCGGATGCTGGTTCATCTCCTGGGGCGATAGCACCTTGGCCAGGCTTTCCCGGTCGGTGAGGGAATAGGTAATCACCTCCTGCATGCCGGCGGTCGCCAGGATGTCTCGCACCCGTTCCCGCTGCTCTCGCTGGGGTTGGAGCTGACCCGAGGGGATAACGCCGCCCAGGGTGGTGGTGGGAAGCTCGTCGTAGCCGATGATGCGGGCCAGCTCCTCGGCTACGTCGTCGGGGATGCGGACGTCGGTGCGCCAGTAGGGGACGCGGACAACGTAGCGATCGGGGGGCACCCAGCGGCAGCCGAAGCCCAGGGACATGAGCGTCTGGCGAACCTGGGGTACGGGAAGCTGGACGCCCAGGACGCGGCGCAGGCGCTCCTGGGTGGCGGTGATCCGTTTCTCCCGTTGCTTGCCGGGGTAGACGTCGATGATGCCCTCGGCGGCGCGGCCACCGGCCAGCTCCAGCATGAGGCGCACGGCCCGCTTGGCAGCCACGATGGCCAGCTCCGGGCCCAGGCCCTTCTCGAAGCGCAGGGACGCGTCGGTGCGCAGCTTGAGGGCGGTGCTGGTACGGCGGATGTTGGCAGGGTTGAAGTTGGCGGATTCCAGGAGGACGGTAGTGGTGTGCTCGCTCACCTGGCTGGCGGCGCCGCCCATTAGCCCGGCCACGGCGACCGCCGCTTTGGCGTCGGCGATGACCAGCATGTCCGGGTCGAGCGGCCTCTCGGTGCCGTCCAGAGTGACCAGAACCTCGCCCGGGCGGGCACGCCGCACGATGATCTTGCGGCCGCTGATGAGGGAAAAGTCGAAGGCGTGCAGGGGCTGGCCCAGCTCCAGCATCACGTAGTTGGTGATGTCCACTACGTTGCTAATGGGTCGGACGCCGGCAGCGAGCAGGCGCTCCTGCATCCAGGGGGGCGACGGCCCGATCTGTAGACCCTCGATGAGGGCGGCGCAGTAGCGGGGGCAGAGGTCGGGGGCGGCTATCTCCACACCGGCCCGGTCCTTGATGGGTCGGCCCATCTCCTGGTAGCCCAGAAGCGGCTCGCGGACGCTGGTGCGGGTGAGGGCAGCTACTTCGCGGGCGATGCCCAGCACCGACAGGCAGTCGGGCCGGTTAGGGGTGATGTCCAGGTCGAGGACGGTATCGCCCAAGAACTCGGCAAGGGGGGTGCCCACAGGGGCATCGTCGGGCAGCACCAGGATGCCCTCGTGCTGGTCGGACAGGCCCAGCTCCTTCTCGGAGCAGACCATTCCGGCTGATTCCACGCCGCGGATCTTGGCGGCCTTGAGGATGGTAGGCTCGCCGGTGTGGCCGTCGATGAGCTCCGCTCCCACGCGGGCGAAGGCCACCTTCTGGCCAGGGGCCACGTTGGGGGCGCCGCAGACCACGGTGATCTGCTCGCCGCCCAGGTCGACGGTGGCCAAGCGCAGGCGGTCGGCGTTGGGGTGGGGGCAGACGTCCGCTACCTGAGCCACGCTGATCTTGTCCCAGGCGCGGCCGGTGCTCTCGATCGCGGCCACCTCGGAGCCAGCGCTGGTGAGGCGACGGGCCAGCTCTTGAGGTGTGATGGTTATGTCAACGTATTCGGCTAGCCACTTGAGGGGGACTTTCACCGTGCCACCTCAGAACTGTTCAAGAAAGCGCAGGTCGTTGGCGTAGAAGAGGCGGATGTCGTCGATGCCGTGGCGCACCTTGGTGATGCGTTCCACCCCCATGCCGAAGGCAAAGCCGGTGTAGCGCTCGGGGTC
>JAUYDU010000498.1 GCA_030691665.1 Chloroflexota bacterium | reverse complement strand
CCACCATCGCCTGAATGTCGGCGCTGCGGCCCACGTCCGCACGGACGGCCTCGGCGACGCCGCCCGCCTTCCGGATGCGCTGCGCGTTGGCCTTGGCCCCTTCCAGGTCAACGTCAGCGATGAGCACCTGCGCGCCGTCTTCGGCCAACCGGCGGGCGCTGGCCCCACCGATGCCCCATGCGCCCCCGGTCACGATGGCAATCTGTCCTGCAAACCGCTGCACATCCGTCGTAGATAGATGCACGTGGGCGCTATTCTACACCTTGCGTAAGCGCGGCCTCCTTTTACACCCACGCCTGAAGGTGGGGGAGTTCCCCTCCCCTACCGTAGCCTGAAGGCCACGGCATATTCCCCACCCCTACAATTGACGAAGGCATGATGCCGTCCCGACGTGTCGGGACGGTGGGGGATACACCGTGGTGCTCGCCGTGCCCACCGTCATTGACACGCCGTCGCCGCCGCCATACCATGCCCCGTGAGCGCAGAAGACTTCCCGAAACCCAGTCTTGCACCCACGACTGAACTCGGGGGGCTTGATGCCGCGGAATTTATTCTGCGGTGGGGGAGGAGTTCTGGAATGACCCCAAGCGCGAAAAGGAGGGCGACGTGAAGATTACCGACCTGGTGAGCTATGTTGTCCAGGTGAGGGAAGGGCTGCCCTGGACCTTCGTGGAGGTGCACACCGACGATGGCCTCACCGGATTGGGCGAGTGCTCCGACTACCGCAGCACGCCCATGCTGGTGGCGGGCATCGAGGCGGCCAAGCCGCTGGTTGTTGGGCAAGACCCCAGCCATATCGAGGAGATATGGCAGCGCATCTTCCACCAGTACAGCACCATGAACGGGCGCGGCTACATCTCCCACATCGTCAGCGGCATAGACATCGCCCTGTGGGACATCCGCGGCCAGGCGCTGGGAGTGCCCGTCTATCAACTCCTGGGCGGGCCCGTGCGGCCCAGCGTGCCTCTCTACACCCACATCCAGGACCAGTGGTACGAGGGCGTGAAGATAGCCGACGCTGTCCAGGCCGCCAGGCAGACCGTTGCCGATGGCTACGGTGGAATCAAGACCGACCCGTTCAAGTGGCAGCGAGCGCGGCAGGGGCCGTACCGAGGCGCCGACATGGTGGAGCGCCTCTCGCCCAAAGCCATCGCCGAGGCGATTGAGTGGATGGACGCCGTGCGCGAAGCGGTGGGCCCCGACTACGAGCTGATGGTGGACGCCCACGGTCGCTTCGATGTGGCCAGCGCCATCGCGGCGGGCAGGGCGCTGGAGCACGTCAAGCTCATCTGGTACGAGGAGCCGGTGCCGCCGGAGAGCTTCCAGGCGCTGCGCCAGGTGCGCGAGAACACGGACATCCCGCTGTGCATCGGAGAGCGGCACTTCACCCGTTGGGACTACATACCCATCTTTGAGCAGCGGCTGGTGGACTACGTGATGCCCGACGTGGCCTGGTGCGGCGGGATAAGCGAGCTGCGGCGCATCGCCGCCATGGCGGAGCCGTACTACATCCGCTTCAGCCCCCACGACGCGCTGGGGCCCGTGTCCATCATGGCCGGCTTCCACGTCTGCATGACCGCGCCAAACCTCTACCGCCAGGAGTGCCTGCACACCTGGTTCGAGGACTTCAAGAAGATTGTCACGCCCATGTTCGACTACCACGACGGGGCCATATGGCCATCCGATAGGCCCGGCCTGGGCATCGCCCTCAACCACGACGCGCTCAAGCAGTACCAGCTCGACCCGTGGGACCTCAAGGCCAGGCGGTTCCGCTAAGTCTGACGTAGCGCTGTGAGGAGGGACAAGTATGGTAAGTAGCAAGGTCATCGTGGTCATCGGCAGCCCCCGGCGTGGCGGCAACAGCGACACCCTGGCGAAGCAGGTGGTGGCGGGCACCAGGGAGGCCGGCGCGGAGGTGGAGAGCTTCCACCTGCACGAGATGGACATCCGCCCCTGCGACGCCTGCGACGAGTGCCAGGGCGACGCCTCCGCCGACTGCCGCATCCCCGACGATATGCAGCCTCTATATCCCAAGCTCAGGAGCGCCGATGCCCTGGTCATCGCCAGCCCCGTCTACTTCTTCACCGTTTCGGCCCAGACCAAGCTGTTCATGGACCGGTGCTACGCCCTCGAAAGTCCCCAGGGCAGCGCGCTGAAGGGCAAAAGAATCGGCATCGTCCTCACCTACGGCGACACCGACCCGTTCACATCCGGAGCGGTGAACGCCCTTCGCACCTTTCAGGACGCCTTCCGCTACATCGGCGCGCCGATAGTGGGCATGGTCTATGGCAGCGCCAGCAAGTCCGGGGAGATACGCTACAACCAGGGCGTGATGGACAGGGCCTACGAGTTGGGCAAGCAGCTTGTCCACCTCGATTAGGCGACCCGGGGCCACAACTTGGAGGCGCTCCTTCACACACTTCGAGTGAAGTGGGGCATCACGCCTTCCGCAAACAGACGAAGGCCCCGTAGAGATGGGAAGTCCAGGAACCACATAATGAAATGGGTGATGCCCAGAGCTACATACTCCCTCAGCCTGTCGGTCACCTCGTCTGGTGTGCCGATGAGGAACTCCTCCGCGGCCTGCTGCTGGGTATAGCGCCGGGCAGATGGGGCCGCTTCTTCGGACCACGCTCCCAGCGCCTCGATGTGTTGGAAGGTGGCTCGAACCTCCTGCCGTGTTTGTGCCACCAGCACCTGCGTGGTCATCGCCCTCTTTAACGTGTCGTAGATGCGGCCAGTCTGGGTGCAAGCCACTTCCAATCTGGCTAGCTTGTGTTTCACCTGGCTGGCGGGCGTCGGGGCGAGCGCCCACGCGTCGCCGTATTTCATGGCTACATCCAGCAGAAGGGAGCTTGTTGCCGGCTTCAGGCTCTCTCCTATCCAGATGGGCGGATGCGGCTTCCGGACAGGCTTGGGGTGGCAGTAGGCGTTTGTGACTTGGTGGTATGGCCCTCGATAGGTCGTCGCGCCTGAGTCAGTCCACAACCTCCTGATTAGCTCCAGCCCATCCCGCATCTGGACGACGCGCACTTCGTCACTACGTTCGAATGGAAGTCCGTAAGCGTCCGACTCGACCTCCCGCCATCCAATGTCAGAGAAAAAGATGAGCCGACCGCCAGAAAGCTGGTCCAGGGTCGAGGCCATCTTGGCGGTCAGCGCCGGATGACGAAGGGTGCTGTTCAGGCGAATGGGCCCCAGGCTAACCCTTCTGGTGAGGCCCGCCAGCACACTCAGAGTAGTCCAGCACTCCAGGATTTCGCCATCCCGCCCGTGGTAGAGATGGTCAGCTACCCAGAGCGCGTCGTAGCCCAGCCGCTCTGCCTCTACCGCCGCCTCCATTGTCTGACGCACGTCCAGCCGTTCATAGCACGGAGTCCGGAACAGGGCCAGCCCCGGACTTGCGAAGATGGGTAGCGCGAAGCCGAACTCAACGCTAGGCACATCTCACCTTCCGGGGCCAGCTCATCGGGTCCCTGCTTTCTGGCGGGTTTGAGCATCCCCATCCGTGGTAGCCCCTTCCGCTCACCTATCCCGATGCGGTGGCAGCTTAACGGCGGGTCTTGGAGCGCGTGCGGGGGCCGTTCTCACCTGAACTCCCACTTGCTGGCTTGCCACTCGTGCTTCTCGGGGAAGTCGTGGTAGTAGTAGAACTGGCGGGATGGCACCCGCGGGTCCTCGCCCCTCACGTGCTGCCACTTGTCCAGCTCCGTATCGTAGCGGCGCTTCGCCTTGGCGAGGGCGTCTGGGTCAATCTCCACCCCCAGCCCCGGCCCCTCAGGGACCTTCAGCGTGCCGTTCTCGTACTTGAAGGGCTTGGTGATGATGTCCTCCGCTGGGGGCAGCATCTTGGTGTATGAGGAGTCCACCGGCTCCAGGAAGTTGGGGATGCAGGTGACCATGTGGACCTGAGCGGCGGTGGCAATTCCCAACTCGCCAGGGGAAGAGTGGCAGGATGCCTTGAGTCCGCCCGCCTCCGCCACGGCGGCGCAGCGTATGGTCTCCATGAAACCGCCGTTCCGGCACATGTCCAGGTTCACCGCATCCGCTGCGTTGTGGAAGACGAGTTCCTGGATGCTCTCCTTCGTGGAGCAGCCGTGGCCACAGCATAGG
>JAUYDU010000116.1 GCA_030691665.1 Chloroflexota bacterium | reverse complement strand
CGGTCTATTACCAGGACGGTGACATTATCGTCATCAAGAACAAGCTCGAATGGGTGCCCGTGATGCTGCTGGTCATGCCCAAAGCCCATCTTACCCAGGAGGAGCTTTGGACAGGCGACTTGATGCAACGAGTGGCCGCCGTGGCCGTGGAGATGGCCACAGTGCACTGCCCGGACGGGTTCCGTCTGCTCTCCAACTTCGGCCACGACGCCCTCCAGACTCAGGAGCACGCCCACCTGCACGTCATCGGCGGGACGCGCCTGGGCCACTACGCCTGAAACACCGCTTGACGGAATCCGCTAGCCGGCGCACAATCTTCGCCAGGAGAGGGCGATGAGTGCCACGACAGCCAGGGCCGGACTGGGAAAACTGCACCTGCTGGACCGCTTCCTCACGCTGTGGATATTCCTGGCGATGGCCTTCGGCGTCTCGCTCGGATACTTCGTGCCGGGCGTGGGCAACTTCACCAACTCGCTGAGCATCGGCGCCACCTCCATACCCATCGCCGCGGGCCTCATCCTGATGATGTACCCACCCCTGGCAAAGGTGCGCTACGAGCAGATGGGCCGCGTATTCCGCGACTGGAAGGTGCTTGGCCTGTCGCTGGTCCAGAACTGGCTCATCGGGCCCGTGCTCATGCTCTTCTTGGCCATCCTGTTCCTGCGCGCCTACCCCGACTACATGGTGGGCCTCATAATGATTGGCTTGGCCCGCTGCATCGCCATGGTCATCGTCTGGAACGAGCTGGCGAAGGGCGACAGCGAGTACGCCGCCGGGCTGGTTGCCTTCAACTCCGTCTTCCAGATACTCTTCTATTCCATCTACGCCTACGTGTTCATTAGCGTGCTGCTGCCGCTGTTCGGGCTGGAAGGTTCGGTGGTGCACGTCACCATCGGGCAGATAGCGGTGAGCGTGGCCATCTACCTGGGCATACCGTTCTTCGGCGGGATGCTCACCCGCTTCCTGCTCATCAGGGCGAAGGGGCGGCAGTGGTACGAGCATAGCTTCATCCCGAAGATAAGCCCCATCACACTGCTGGCCCTGCTCTTCACCATCGTGGTCATGTTCTCGCTCAAGGGCGAGTACATCGTCCAGTTGCCGCTGGACGTGCTGCGAATCGCCGCGCCGCTGCTGGTCTATTTTGTAGTCATGTTCCTGGTCTCGTTCTGGATGGGCAAGCGTATCGGGGCTGACTACTCGAGGACGACGGCCATCGCCTTCACGGCGGCCAGCAACAACTTTGAGCTGGCGATAGCGGTGGCCGTGTCGGTGTTCGGCATCGGTTCCGGGCAGGCCTTCGCGGCGGTCATCGGCCCGCTGGTGGAGGTGCCCGCGCTCATAAGTCTGGTCAGCGTGGCCCTATGGTTCCAGAGGAGGTACTTTGTGGCGGAGGCGAGGGCGGGTTGAAGACGACGACCAGTTCCTTTTCCACCACAAGTTCTGATGAGCTTGAATAGCTGTGTGCCAAGCTGGCGTGCTCATCTAAGGTCAGGGCTGCTATTCGCAGGTGCAAGAACGGCGTGGTATACTACGGCTGTAACAAGTCACTACGTCCACCTTGTTGCGATGGACGAATGTGAGACTACTGTAAAGCATTTGAAGCCATGATTGCGCCTACTCCAGTCGATGTCAAGTTGCGCCAGGAACCCAGACTCCTCTCATTTGCACTAGAGGACGTTGCTGAACGGCTGGCTTCACTCCTGCCCGAGCAAACAGGCAAGGCACTGGAGGAACTGGCTGAAGAAGTCGAGAAGCAGGTAGTTCTACCGTTGCTGCGGGCGCGGGGCCCTGGCGTGCTTGGCAGGACCTTCCAGCGTCTTCGTGCCGATTTCGAACTCACTTATTTGATTGTTGGTGCATTGACGTGGAAGGCCTTGCAGAGAAAGGCTCTCCCATGGCTTTGGCAACTGAATGTCGCGACCAGACAGCTCATAGCTGACAGAGGCCCTGGGACGTTTGGGGAGCAGGCGACCTACTGGGCGACTCTTGGGCTGGAAG
This sequence comes from Chloroflexota bacterium, assembly GCA_030691665.1. GTDB lineage: Bacteria > Chloroflexota > Dehalococcoidia > SM23-28-2 > SM23-28-2 > JAUYDU01. The sequence goes on along the minus strand of JAUYDU010000116.1, from coordinate 1,230 downwards.
CCACCTCACTAATCAACCGTGCAATAGCCCAACAGATGAGCAGCGATTCGCCTGCTGTTCAACAGCTTCCAGACGAGCCATCCAACAGACTGATGAATTCGATAATCTCCTACAACATGGCAAACACAGCCGTAGTTGCGTTCCTAAACGGTGTCGAGAGGACTAGACCAGCACGCTCCAATGCCCAGATACTGGCGAGATGGTCATATGAGTATGCCATCGGCGCCTACCAGGCCGCCAAAGAGGCTGGCCTGCTGGTAGTGCCGGTCCCTGATGGTGAACTTCCTTCAGACGATGGGTTGGGAGAGGCTGGTGAGTCGGATGGCTCCACGCTGCAATGATCAACCCGCACCCTCAAAGGGGTGAGGTCTGGCGGGTCAATCTGCCTGAGCCATTCGGCTCGGAGCCTGGCGGGGTACGATATGCCGTAGTGGTACAGAACGGCGTACTGCACGGCCTCAGAACCAGGCTAGTTGTGATCTGCTACAGTTCTATCAACCCGATGCGGTACAAAGGCAATGTCTTCCTGCCCAAAGGCACCGGCGGCTTACCACAGGACTGCGAGGCGCGCTGCCATCAGCTCTATCCAGCAGACGTGAGACGTTTCATCGAGAGGGTGGGCGAGGCGCCGCCTCATACCCTCGCTGAGGTAGAGGTCAACCTGCTTTTCTGCTTGGGCATCAGCTCTGTACGGGAAACCAACACGTAGTCGTCTCAATCCTTCACCCCATATCCCCCCAGCTCGCTCCCGTCTTTATGTCCACCTTCAGTGGGACGGCGAGTTGGAGTGCGGCGGGCATCTCGGCCAGCACAATCTCCCGCAGCTTCGGCTCCTCATCCAGCGGCAGCTCGAACACCAGCTCGTCGTGCACCTGGAGTATCATGCGGGTGCGTAAGCGCGTCACCTCCAGCCGCCGCTGGACGCGAATCATGGCCAGCTTCATGATGTCGGCGGCGGTGCCTTGGACGGGCATGTTCACCGCCATCCGCTCGGCGGCCTGGCGCACGTTGAAGTTGGAGGCGTTAATCTCCGGCACGTAGCGCCGCCGGCGAAGCGCCGTCTCCACGTACCCCTCGCGGCGCACCTTCTCTTTGGTGGCGTCCAGGTAGGCGCGGATGCCGGGGTACTTGGAGAAGTAGCTCTCGATGAAGCGCTGGCCCTCTTCCGGCGAGAACTCGGTCTGCTGGGCGATGCCGTAGGCCGAAAGCCCATAGACGACGCCGAAGTTG
>JAUYDU010000110.1 GCA_030691665.1 Chloroflexota bacterium | reverse complement strand
TCGATGATGAGCTTGCACATGGCCAGGGCCAGGGCGGCGTCGGTGCCCGGCTCGACGGGTATCCACAGGTCGGTGTGGATGCCGGAAGCGTTGTAGTCGGGCGAGATAGAGACGATCTGGGTGCCGTTGTAGCGGGCCTCGTTGAGGTAGTGGGCGCAGGGGATGCGCGTGTAGACGGGGTTCATGTGCCAGATGAGGATCAGGTCGGCGTTGTACCAGTCGTCCACGGAGCTGACGAAGTGGAACTTGCCGAAGGTCTCGTACAGCCCCACGTTGTAGTCGCCGATGAGGGCGTTGTGGTCGAGGACGACGCCCCCCAGCAGCCGGACGAGACGCCAGGGAGGGCTGGCGCCGTGGATGACGCCGCCCTCGGGCCCGTACTCCATGAGCAGGGAGTCGGGGCCGTTCTCCTTCAGCGTATCGACGATGGCGTCGGCGATCTCGGTGAGGGCTTCGTCCCAGGAGATCTTCGCCCACTTGCCCTCGCCCCGCTCGCCCACTCGCTTCAGGGGGTAGCGGAGACGTTCGGGCCCTTGCATCACCCGGCTGAAGCAGCCGCCCTTCTGGCAGCCGCGGGGGTTCATGTCCGGGATATCGCTCTCGATCTGGGGGTAGGTGCCCGCCTGCTCCTCTCGCCAGACCACCCCCTGCTTGGTGTAGACCCGCCACAGACAGGAGCCGGGGTAGCAATCCACCAGGTGGGTTCCGTAGGTGATCTTGTCCCAGGTCCACTTGTCGCGGTAGAGGTCTTCCCAGCTCCAGTAGGGCACGATGTCCGGCGTAAGCAGGCGGCGACTGCCCGCCGGCAAGCGAGAGAGCTGGCTGAGGGACAGGGCAAGGGCAGCGGCCCCCGCCGTCCCCTGGAGAAATCGTCGCCGCGATATCTTGCGCATAGCCCTCGTTCAGTCGATCTTGGCTACCTCCACCCTGACTGCCCGATCCACGGGGACCGGCTGCCAGCACATAGGCCGGAAGCGCAGGTGGCCGTAGCCGCCGGCCAGGTGGAGCCACTTCACCATGCCCGGCTCCACGTTGGCGGCGTCCTGCCATTCCTTGAACTGGCATGGGTTGAAGCCGTTGTAGCTGATCACCTGCCCCGGCCGAACAGCGGGGGAGATCTTCACGTGGGTGATCATCGAGCCCATGTCGTTGGAGACGCGCACCTCTTCCCCTTCTTCCAGTCCCTTGGCCCGAGCGTCATCGGGGTTCATGAAGACGAACGGGCGGCCCTGGTAGGTGTTGAGCATGATCTTGTTGATCATGTTAGCGGCGTGGATGCTCCAGCGAGGGTGACCGCTGGTCAGCACGAAGGGGTAGTCACCGCCCATCTTAGGCGTGTCCTTGTGCAGGGGTAGCTCCTCGCCCGCTTCGAGGAACCAATCGTGGTCTATGTAGAACTGGGCGCGGCGGCTGAGGGTAGGGTAGGGCAGCTTCTTCTCTGTGTGGTGGCGCAGGGGGCAGTGGGTCTCGTTGGGCAGCAGGTCGGAGCCCTGGTTTACCGCCATGGGGGAGCTGCCCCAGTCGACGAAGCGGATGAACCCCTTCTCCCGCACCGTCTCCATGGTGGTGCCTTCCGGGAGGATGCCGGTGATCACCCCATCGTTCACCCACTCCCGGATCATGGCATCATCCTGCGCGAACTCACCCATCAGGGTATAGCGGTCGTAGAGGTCATCCAGGCGCTTGGGCAGGCCGCGGCTGTCTCGGTACTCCAGGAATCCCCTCGCCTTGGCCCGCTCCTCGATCTTGCGGCAGAGCAATCGAAAGATCTCCGGCTCCGACTTGGCCTCGCCGGGGGCGTCCACCGACCGGTCGTTGAACACGAGCTGGTTGGTGTGCACCGTCGAGAAGTGGAAGTTGATCTTCTCGCAGTGGGTGGTGCAAGGCAGAAAGATGTCCGCGAACAGGCCGGTGGTGTTCATCCGCCAGTCGATGTTGACCACCATGTTCAGCTTGGGCCAGAGGTGCTTGAGGAGCTGGGTCTGGCCGCCCCGCGTCCGCCGCAGGGTGTCGCCGCCGCACTCGATGTACACGCGGCTGGGCGTGTCCTTGTTGGGACGGACGTTGCCCTGCCACCAACCCTTGTCCTGGGCCTCCTCCATGTAGTCGTCGAAGGAGCGCACCATGCTGGGATCGTTCCACTCCCGTCTGTTCCAATTCTCGCGGTAGCCACAGTTGTAGTACCAGAAGAAGACCGGCGCGGCGAGCTGCGACATGGAGGTCATTCGCGTGGAGAGTTCGGTGATGGCCAGCTCGTGGGATAGGGTGGGATCCTGGGCTCTTAGGGCGCTCTCCATCTGACCGATCATCCGTGTGACTTCCTCGGTGCCTTCAGCGCCTGGCTTCAGCTTGGCCCCTGAGATCATCCCCGGCCAGGGGCCGGCCGACCAGATGCGGATACCGGTGCCTTTCTTGCCCCAGTTGCCCGTGAGGCCCAGAAGGAGGCACATCGCCCGTTCCTGGAGGTCACCGTGGTACTGCTTGCCGGAGTTGAACCCCAGCAGGATGTTGGCCTTCATCCTGGCCGTCTTCCTCGCCAGCATGCGGATGGTGTCCGGGTGGACGCCGCACATCTCCGATGCCTTCTCCGGCGTGTACTCCTGAAGGCGCTCCTTCACCAGCTCGAAGACGGGCACCACTTCCACTGGGCGGCCGTCGGCCAGGGTGGCGCTGAAGCTGCCCTCCAGGGCAGGGTCGGCGCCATCGAGGGCCAGGGTTCCCCGCTGGGCCGCAGTGATCTTCTGGCTGTTGGCATCGAAGAAGTAGAGCTGCTCCTCGCTGCCGCCCTCCTTAAGGTCGCTTTCCCGCAGGTAGCGACGGTTGTCTACTCGCACCAACAGGGGCAGGTCGGTCTGCTCTTTCATGAAGGCCGCGTCGTATAGCTTTTCCTCGACGATGGTCTGGCACATCCCCAGGGCCAGGGCGGCGTCGGTCCCTGGCTTGACGGCCACATGGTGGTCGGCGTGGACGGCCGAGGGGCTGAAGTCAGGGGCGACTGTCACCACCTCGGCCCCTTTGTAGCGAGCCTCCGCGATGTAGTGGTAGTAGGGGATGCGGGTATAGGCTGGGTTCATGTGCCAGATGTAGATGAGATCGGAGTGGAACCAGTCGTCGACGCTGCTGGCGAAGATCTTGCCGAAGGTGAGGTACATGCCAGGCGTGAAGTCGTTCACCACGGCGTCCAGGTCCATGCTCAGGCCGCCGACCAGGTCGATGAAGCGCATCACCGCCCCCAGGGCCAGCGGCCCGCCCTGGGCGCCGGTCATCTCGTGCACAATCGATTCGGGGCCCACCTCCTGGATGGCATCGATGACCGCATCGGCGACCTCGGTGAGCGCCTCATCCCAGGAGATGCGCTTCCATTTAGCCTCGCCGCGCTCGCCGGCCCGCTTGAGGGGATAGAGGACGCGCTCCTTGGCGTACAGCATCTGGGCCCAGCCCGCGCCCTTCTGACAGCCCATCGGGTTCATGTCGGGCACGCCGGGCTCGATGACGCCGTAGCGGCCGGCTTGCTCCTCCCACAGAGCTACGCCGTCCTTCACGTATACTCGGTAGGGACAGTTGCCAGGGTAGCAGTCCACACAGTGGGTCACCCAGGCCACCTTGTCCCACGTCCAGCGCTGGCGGTAGAGGTCTTCCCAGTGTCGATAGGGGGTGGCCTCTACCTTCTGGGCCGCCGCGGGCTGGAGGTCCTTCAGGCTCAGGCTGCCCAGGGAAGCACCAAACATGGCCTTTGCCTCCTTCAGCTCTCTTGCTTTCCCTGATTGCTCTCGCGCCTGCCCATCGGGGTCGGCAGTCGGGCGCCTCAGGGCTAGAAGGGGGAGGGATTGAGGATCGACTTCAGGTACTGGCGATCCCTCCCCACGAACTCATCGGTGAAAGTGACCAGCTCGGCGAAGAAGGGCGGGGGATCGAAATTGAAGAGCTTCTGCCGCAGGACCGGCACCCACTTGCCCAGATGGCGGTCGAGGAAGTCCTTCTGGGCCCGTTGATAGGAATCCTGCTCGCGGTTCTGCTGACGGGCCTCAGCCTCCTTGAACGTCAGGTAGTGCATGAACTCCAGCTCTACCGTGATGTGGTCCGGAAGCTGCCCCGCCGCCATACTCAGACCGAAGTAGTTGTAGAAGCGAATCAGCTCCTCCATCACCCGCATGCGGTCCCGCTCGTGGTGGCCGCCGAAGAGGGGGCAGGGAGGCCCGCCCATGGTCCCTACCTCGAACAGGCGGTTGTACTCCGCCTGGAACTCAGCGAAGGGGAACGCGACCGCTGCGCCGCCGCCTGCCGCTAGCTCAAAGGGGAACTGGGGCAGCACCTGGGAAACTTGCTCCTGCCAGCGCCCCTTGGTCACATCTTCGTATAGCGCTTCGTCGGGGAAGGCGAAGGAGCGGGCGAGCAGTCGATAGACCTGACTGCGGGCGATGGTCGGGCTCTCCTCCCCCGCTCTCAAACCTGGTCCGCCTGTGGCGGAGGACCTTCGCCGGGAAGGGGTCAATGTAGCTCTCCGCCTCCCTCAAGCCCCGTCCCGCTAGCCATGGCCCTGCCTGCCGGCAGGCCTACTTCCATGTGAGCTCCGCTGGGTCTTTGGTGAAGGGACCGAACAGCTCGTGCCAGTGGTAGACGATAAGCATGTTCATCAGGTCCGACTTGCCCCCGTTCTTCGTCTTGGCCATCTCCGCCTTGAGGGTGTCCAGGGCCTTGTTCACCCTCGGCCCGAACAGCTTCTCCAGGTACTCGGTGGGAATGCGCGGGGTCGTCTCGTCGATGCTGCCATCCTCGTTCAGCCGGTAGGGGGCCAAAGGCGGGATGTAGAAGACGTTGGGCCCGGTGCCGTACTCGGGGTGGAGGGGTATGGCCACCTCCCACTCCCGCACCAGCTTGTGGATCGGCCCATCGACATCGTCCAGGAAGCCCACGAACACCAGCCGGCCCGGACACTGGCGGGCACAGGCGGGGGCCACGCCCTTCTCGATGCGGGGGAAACAGAAGATGCAGTGCTGGCTGATCTTCTTGGCGTAGTTGAAGTAGATCTTCTTGTAGGGGCAGGCCTCCAGGCAGAAGCGGTAGCCGCGGCAGCGGGTCTCGTCCCGCAAAACGACGCCGTCCTCGTTCCGCTTGTACATGGCGTTGCGAGGGCAGGCCTCCACGCAGACCGGGCGAGTGCAGTGGTTGCAGAGGCGGGGTAGGTAGAAGAAGAAGCTGTTGGGGTATTCGCCGCCCCCCTGGTCCTCGTCCCAGTTAGGCCCCCAGGTCGGCGCCTCGCCGATGGGATGGAGGTGGACGGACCTGCCCTTGCCGCCGTAGAACACCTCGTCGTAGTTGAAGTCCCAGCCGCCGCCGCACTCCTCGCGGGTGGGGATGATGCCGGGGTTGGGGACGCCATCGCGATAGCCGCCGCCCATCTGCTCCCAGTCCTTAGGCGCGCCGCGGCCGGGCTGGGTGTTGACGGTGCACCACCACTGGTAGTCCATGCCATCCTCGCGGGTCCACAGCACCTTGCAGGCCACCGAGCAGGTCTGGCAGCCGATGCACTTGTTCAGGTCAAACACCATCGCCGCCTGTCGTTCCGACTTCATCAGGTCTTCTTTGCTTATGACCATTGCCGTCCTCCCTAGTCCACCAACTGGCCTGTGTTGGTCGATATCGCTCGGTCACCCTTCCAGGGTGAGCTCCCGCCACGTCTTGGAGAAGGACTTGATTCCGGCCCGCTCGCCGCTGGAGCCCTCCCAGATGGCGAAGGCCACCTTAACGCTCTGGCCTGCCTCTAGCTGGACCGCCTGCTCCTTCTGCTCGGCGACAGCCAGGGGGCGGGCGAAAACCACCCGCCAGGTGCCGTCCTGCCACTGGCCGCGGGCGGCCACCGCGCTCTTCTCCGTCTCCTCCACCGTGCCGATGCCGCTGGCAGTGACGTTCTTGGCCCCGTCCTCGAAGTCGGCGCGCCAGAACCAGGCGTTCACCGCCTGGCTCTGTCTGCCCATGCTCTGCAAGGGGGCATCGCCCTTAAGGGGGAAGAGGATGCCGGCGCCGTCCGGGAAGTCCCTGCCCACGTAGCCGTCGTTCTTGGTGGGGTCCGACCACTCCAGGAGGAAGAAGACCTCCTTGCTGTTGTGGGCCGATCTCACCGTGAGGCTGCGCACGTTCCCGATGGGCCTATCGCTCCAGGAGGTGCGAATGTAGCGAGACGGCTGTTGGGCCACAGGGGTTCCCCCCATGCTTATCGTCTCCGCCGCCACCTGGCCCCACTCCGACGCAGCCGGGTCCAGCAGAACCTTGGCCTCGGCGGTCACTTTCTTAGCCTCCATAGTGCCCCTCCTTGAGGAGAGATTCTTCGATGGCTCAGCCCACCAGACCCACCTGCCAGCATCCAGGCCTGCGTGCCGGTAGGCAGGGGCGGGCAGGCCTCGGCCTACTTCACTTTCGCCACGTCCACCCGTACCGCCCGGTCGGTGGGCACCGGCTGCCACTGGATGGGCCAGTAGCGCAGGTGGCCGTAGCCACCGGCCAGTTGCAGCCACTTGATCATGCCTGGCTCGACCATGGCGGGGTCCTTCCACTCCCGGAACTGGTAGGGCTCCCAGCCATTGTAGATGATGACCTGGCCCGGCCTCACCGAGGGCGAGAGCCTGACCGGGACGAAGAAGGAGTTCATGTCGTTGAACACCCGCACCTCTTCGTCGTCCACAATGCCCCTGGCCGCCGCGTCATCCGGGTTCATCACCATGTGTGGCTTGCCCCGATGGGTCTGCTGGATGATGCGGTTGGTGATGTTCATGGTGTGGATGCTCCAGCGGTTGTGGCCGCTGGTTAGCTGGAAGGGGTAGTTGCCGCCCTGGTTGGGCGTCTCTTTGTGCACCGGCAGCTCCTCCCCCGCCTCCAGGAACCAGTCGTGGTCGATGTAGAACTGGGCGCGGCGGGTGAGGGTGTTGTAGGGAGTCTTCTTCTCGGTGTGCCAGCGGAAGGGGTTGTGGGTCTCGTCCAGCTTGAAGTCGGACGCCTGCCCCAGGCCGTAGGCCGACAGCCCCCAGTCGATGAACCGCACGTGGCCCTTCTCCCGCAGGGTGTCGAGCGTTGTGTCCTCGGGCAGAGTACCGGCGTAGGCTGTGTCCTGCACAAACTCGTCGGCCAGGGCTGCTGGCTCCGCCACCTCGCCATCTAGGGTCATCCGGTCGTAGAGGTTGTCCAGGCGATGGTTGAAGCCCTGGCTGTCCGTGTACTGGGTGAAGCCGCGCTCCTTGGCCCGCTCCTCGATCTTCTTGGCCAGCAGAACGAAGATCTCCCATTCCGGCTTGGACTCGCCTGCCGGCGGCACCGCCTCGTCGGAGAGGGTAAGGTAGCGGATGTGGGGTGTGGGTATGTGGAAGGTAATCTTCTCGTAGTGTTGGGCGGCCGGCAAGAAGATGTCGGAGTGGAGGCCGGTGGTGTTCATCCGCCAGTCCACCTGCACGAACATCTTCAGCTTGGGCCACAGGTGCTTGAGGAGCATGGTCTGGCCGCCCCGTGTGCGCCGCAGATAGTTGCCGCCCACCTCGAACATGACCCGCGGCGGCGTGTCCTCGGCGGGGCGGGACACGCCAGCCCACCAGCCCTTCTCCAGGGCCTCCTGCATGTAGTCGTCGAAGGAGCGCTTCATGCTCGGGTCGTGCCACTCGCGCTTGTTCCAGTTCTCGCGGTAGCCGGCGTGGAAGTACCAGAAGAAGGCAGGGGTTACGGTGCCCCCCTGAGGGTCAAACATGCGCCCCAGCTCAGAGGCGGCCATCTCCTCGGTCATGGTGGGGTCCTGAGCCCTCACAACGTTTATTATGTTGTTGCGCATGTCCAGGATGCGCTGGGTCTCCTCGCGACCGGTGCGCTCCTTGGCGTAGGCGATGTTGAAGCCGTCGAACATGCTCGTACTCCAGCTTCGGACCCCCGTTCCCTTCTTGCCCCAGTTGCCGGTGAGGGCCAGGAGCAGGCACATCGAGCGCTCCATCAGGTCGCCGTGGTAATACTTGCCCGAGTTCCAGCCGGTGAACAGGCTGGTGCGCTTTTGGGAGACCTTGCGGGCCAGCGTCCGGATCAGATCGGGGTTGGTGCCACAGATCTCGGATGCCTTTTCGGGCGTGTAGTCCTCCAGCGTCTCTCTGAGGATGGCGAAGACCGGCCGCACCTTCACCCTGGAGCCATCCTTGAGGGTGGCCTCATACGTCCCCTCCAGGGCCGGGTCGATGTCATCCAGGCCAAGGTAGCCCCTGGATGCCTCGACTATACTCTGGCTCTTGGTGTCGAAGAAGTAGAACTGGTCTTCTCTGCCCCCGTCCTGCACGTCCCTAGCCCGCAGGAAGTGCCTGTCATCCTCCCGCACCAGTAGGGGGAGGTCGGTCTGCTCCTTGACGAAGGTGGCGTTATATATCCCTTCGTCGATGACCACCTTGCACATCGCCAGGGCCAGGGCAGGGTCGGTGCCGATGCGCACCGGCACGAAGTAGTCGGAGTGAAGGGTGGATGGGTTGGCATCGGGGGCAACACTTACGACCTCGCCGCCGTTGTAGCGGGACTCGGCGACGAAGTGGTACCAGGGGATGGACGTGTAGATGGGGTTCTTGTGCCAGATGAAGGTGAGCTCGGCGTGGAACCAATCGTCTACGCTGCTCGCCGGGTCGAACTTGCCGAAGGTCAGGTAGAAACCGGGGCTGAAGTCGTTGATCTCGCCCTGGACATCCGTGTTGAGGCCGCCCAGGAGCAGCATCAGTCGACTCAGGAGGAGGCCGGACATGAATCCTCCCTGGGCAGGGGTGCCGATGTGGATGACGGATTCAGGCCCCACCTCCTGGATCGAATCGAGGACAGCGTCGGCGATGTCGGTGAGGGCCTCGTCCCAGGAGACGCGCTTCCACTTGCCCTCGCCCCGCTCGCCGGCTCGCTTGAGGGGATAGAGGATCCGTTCCTTGCCGTACAGAAGCTGGCTCCAGCCGGCCCCCTTCTGGCAGCCCATGGGGTTCATGTCCGGCACGCCCTTCTCCACCACCTCGAAGTTGCCCGCCTGCTCCTCCCGCCAGACGATGCCTTCCTTCACGTAGACCCTGAAGGGGCAGTTGCCGGGATAGCAATCGACGCAGTGGGTGCCCCAGGCCACCTTGTCCCATGTCCACTGCTGGCGGTAGAGGTCTTCCCAGCTACGGTAGGGGTAATCCTGCGGTCCCGGCCTCTGCTTCTGCTGGAGGTCTTTGAGGCTTAGGCTGCCCAGGGATGCGCCGAACATAAATGCTCTCTCCTTAGCCCATCACAGAGGGTGTGCCTGCCGGCGTGCAGACATTTCTTAGCGCTTGCTTAACAAATAACACGACAAACATACATCGGGGCGAATGAAACTGCCATGACGAAAAGCCCCTATTTCGGTATGGGGGAAAGCATCATTCGAATGTGGCGAAAAGTCGCCACCAGGCAGCCTCCGCCGGAGGCGGACCAGCCTCTGGCTGGTGCTGGCGGACAGGCTCTGCTCCCCCGTGCCCGTCTCTCTCACGATAGCTTGGCCACGTCCACCCGGGTGGCTCTGTCCATGGTGATGGGCTGCCAGCACCCCGGCCGGTAGCGCAGATGGCCGTAGCCGGCGGCCAGGTGGAGCCACTTGACTATCCCCGGCTCCACGTTCGCCGGATCTTGCCAATCGCGGAAGAGATAGGGTTCCCAGCCGTTGTAGATGATCAGTTGCCCCGGCCGTACGGCTGCCGACAGCTTGACGGGGACAGTGCAGGAGCCGGCGTCGTTGTAGACGCTGACCTCTTCATCATCCCGAACGCCTTTGCGGGCGGCGTCGTCCGGGTTCATCACCATGTGGGGGCGGCCTCGATGCGTCTGCAGCATCAGGCGGTTGGTGGTGTTCATGGAGTGGATGCTCCAGCGATTGTGGCCGCTGGTGAGCTGGAACGGGTAGTCGCCGCCCATCTTGGGCGTCTCCTTGTGGGTGGGCAGGGCCTCGCCGGCTTCCAGGAACCAGTCGTGGTCGATGTAGAACTGGGCCCGGCGGGTGAGGGTGGGGGAGGGCAGCTTCTTCTCCGTGTGCCAGCGATCGGGCGAGTGGGTCTCGTTGGCCTTGAGGTCGGAGGCCTGCCCCAGGCTCATAGGGCCCATGCCCCAGTCGCTGAGGCGGAGGAAGCCCTTCTCCCGCAGGGTCTCCAGGGTGCTCTCGCCTGGGATGTTGCCGGCGGCGGCGCTATCGCGCACCCACTCGTCGACCAGCCGCTCGTCGTCCTCGAACTCGCCCCCCAGGGTGAACCGATCGTAGAGGTCGTCCAGACGGTGGGTGTTGCCGTGGCAGTCCTGGTACTCGACGAAGCCCCTGGCCTTGGCCCTCTCCTCCACCTTGCGGGCCAGCAGCCAGAAGATCTCCCACTCCGTCTTGCACTCGCCCGGCGCCTGCGCCCCCTTGTCGGCGAACAGGAGCTGCATGGCGTGAGGCGTGGTGTAGTGGAGGTTCACCTTCTCGTGGTGGGTCGCCACCGGCAGGAAGATATCGGAGTAAAGGCCGGTGGTGGTCATCCGCCAGTCGGCAGTGACGACCATCTTCAGTTTGGGCCAGAGGTGCTCGATGAGCATCGTCTGGCCGCCGCGCGTCCGCCGCACCATGTTGCCGCCCACGTTGAGGAACACCCGCGGCGTCGTCGTTTCGGCGACCTGCACTCGCTGGCGCCACCACTTGTCGAGGCCCTCCTTCAGGTAGTCGTCGAAGCTGCGGGCCATAGTCGGGTCGGCCCACTCCCGCTCATTGAAGCGGTCGCGATAGCCGGCCTGGTAGTAGAGGAAGAAGGACGAGGGGATGAGGGTGCCGACGCGGGCGATCAGGTTCCCCGTCAGCTCGATGGAGGCCATCTCGTCGGTGAGGCTGGGGTCCTGGGCCTTTAGCATCTGCACCATCCGCGAATGCCCCTGAAGCGCCTCCAGGGTGGCCTCCGGCCCGCCCCGCTGCTTCAAGGCGAAGAGGTAGACTCCGTCCAGAGGGCCCGGCGACCAGCTACGGATGCCCGCCCCCTTCTTGCCCCAGTTGCCGGTGAGGGCCAGCAACAGGCACATCGCCCGCTCCATCAGGTCGCCGTGGTAGTACTTGCAGACGTTGAAGCCGCTCATGACGTTGGTCTTCCTGCCGGCGACCTTGCGCGCCAGCGTCCGGATGACCTCGGGGCTGGTGCCGCAGTCCTGGCAGGCCCTCTCCGGCTCGTACTCCTGGAGCTTCTCCTTGAGCAGGGCGAAGACGGGCGTCACTTCGGCGCTGCTGCCGTCCTTCAGCTTCACCCGCTGCTTCCCCTCCAGGGCGGGGTCTACGTCCCCCAAGGCCAGGGTTCGCCGCGGCGCCTCCACCACTTGGGCGAACTTGGAGTCGAACACGTAGAACTGGTCGTCGCGGCCGTCCTCCTTCAGGTCGCTCTGGCGCAGGAAATAGCCTGCCCTGAGCCTGTCGAAGGGGCCTGGCCCTGACGGGTCCAGGCGGACCAGCAGGGGCAGATCGGTCTGCTCCTTGATGAAGGCCTCGTCGTACAGCTTCTCATCGAGGATCACCTTGCACATGGCCAGCGCCAGGGCGGCGTCGGCGCCGGGTCGGACGGGCACGTAGTAGTCGGCGTGGACCGCCGAGGGGCTGAAGTCGGGGGCGATGGTGACCACCTCTGCCCCCTTGTAGCGCGCCTCGGCCAGGTAGTGGTAGTAGGGGATGCGGGTGTAGACGGGGTTCATGTGCCAGATCAGGATCAGCTCCGAGTGGAACCAGTCGTCCACGCTGCTGACGGCGAACTTGCCGAAGGTGATGTACTGGCCAACGTTGAAGTCGTTGATCATCCCCTCCAGGTCGAGGGTGGCGCCGCCGATGAGGTTGATGAACCGGCCGCAGGGCACGATGCCCAGCAGGCCGCCCTGGGCAGGGCTGGTCTCGTGGATGACGGACTCGGGGCCACACTCCTGGATGGCATCGATCACGGCGTCGGCGATGTCGGTCAGCGCTTCGTCCCAGGAGATGCGCTTCCACTTGCCCTCGCCGCGCTCGCCGGCCCGCTTGAGGGGATAGAGGACGCGCTCCTGGGCGTAGAGCATCTGGGCCCAGCCGGCCCCCTTCTGGCAGCCCATGGGGTTCATGTCGGGGACGCCGGGCTCGACGACGTCGTAGGTGCCAGCCTGCTCCTCCCGCCAGACGATGCCGTCCTTGATATAGATGCGGAAGGGGCAGTTGCCGGGGTAGCAGTCGACGCAGTGGCTGCTCCACGCCACCTTGTCCCACGTCCACTGCCGGCGGTAAACGTCTTCCCAGCTACGATAGGGGTAGTCCTGGCTGGCCTCTGCTGCCTTCGGCTGGAGGTCCTTGAGGCTCAGGCTGTCCAGAGAAGCTCCAAACATGACCCTTGCTCGCGGCGCGGCTATCGGGGGAGGAACATTTACTTCGCTTTACCCTAATTATCGGCCCGGCGT
>JAUYDU010000370.1 GCA_030691665.1 Chloroflexota bacterium | reverse complement strand
AGGGCGACGAGGTCGTCGACGGGCATGTCTTCCTTCACCCCCAAAAGGGCGATCAGTTCGGCGAGAGCAGCGGAAATATCATCCTGGCTCAGTCTCTCAAACATATGTGGCTTGGCTCCGAAAACCAGACCGGATCCAATGTACTCACAGCGAGAGAATAGAGAGTGCCGGCGCGAAGAAAGGACCAGAGTTCGGGCGCGTATCGGCTGTGGCTGTGAGATCCGCGGAAGTGGCCAGAGTGGGCGTCAAAAGCAACAGGCCGGCAAGTCGCCTCATGGTACCTCGTCGTCTGCCAGGCCAGCGCCCGCATCATGGCATGACGTCCCGAAGGCGTCAAGAGCCATGCGCCGTGTCCAAAGGGTGGCGACCGGCGAATTGTCGCTCCGCCCCAAGGCCGTTCCCACCCGTCCAACCCGAGGCCAGGAGGGCCAGGGCTAACTCCCCTGGCCCTCTTCCCGTTCGTAGCCGGCGACGAAGCGGCGGCGGGTGAACCTCTCCAGCACCTCCGAGCTGGTGACCAGGGCCTCGGCGTAGGCCTTGATGTCGGGCAGATCCTCCAGCCGGAAGTCGTACTCCTCGTAGTCCAGCCCCTCGGCGATGGCCTTCCGCTTGCAGTCGCACAGCAGCTCCATGTACTCCTCGATGGTCCCCCGGCAGGTCAGGAAGTAGACCTGCACGTCTCGCTCCTGCTGGGGCCGCAGCACCCGCGAGAAGGCCTGGGCCATCACCGAGGGCACCCAGTCGTAGTCGAGGAAGACGACGACGCTGGCCTCGGGGAGGTTCAGCCCCTCGGCCAGGCAGGGCGTCGTGGCCACCAGCACCCGATGGAAGGGGCTGCGGCGAAAGGCGTCGATGCGCTCGATGCGGGGCGAGGTCCACGTGCGGCGGTTCAGCTCCAGGCTGACGCCGCCGTCCACGTACAGGGGGTCGCAGCCCAGCCGCTCGATGCGCCTGTGCATCCACTTCGCCCCCTCCTTGTTGCGGGAGAGGAGGATGACCTTGCGGCCCTCGCCGATGGCGTCCTGGACGATCTGGAGCGCCCGCCGCTGTTTAGCCGTGGGCTCCTTCCAGTCAGGGTCGAGAAGCTGGGGGAAGGAGGCGCAGCCGATGAGGGCGGTGAGCTTGGGCAGGATCTGCTGACGGCCGAGGGTGCGCCCCTCGGCCCCGGCCTCCGCCGACGCCGCCTCGTACCAGGCGCGGAAGTCGGCCAGCACCGCTTGGTAGGCGCGGCGGTGGCGGTCGTCCATCTCGATGGCCTCGTAGTGGAGCTGCGGCTCCGGGATGCGCACCGCCGCCGTCACCTCAGGCTCCGTGTTCAGGCGGCGGATCATCTTGGGGGCCAGCATCTCCTGGAAGCCCTGGGGGTCACGGATCTTGGGCAGCAGCTTCTTCTTCCCCCGGTCCCCTGTGCGCCGGTGCTGCTCGTCGTAGTAGACGTAGGTGCCGAAGCGCCGCAGGAACTTCTCCACTGCCCCTTCGACGAAGAAGCTGTACTCCGGCCAGACGGCCGAGCCGTTGCCGAAGGCCCAGTTGAGCAGCGACAGGATGTTGTTGGGGTAGCCGCGCACCGGCGTTCCGGTGAGGAGGACCTTGTGCTTGGCCCGCAGATGGGTCACCGCCTTGGTCTGGTTCGCCTCCATATCCTTCAGGGAGTAGGCCTCGTCGACGGCGATGAACCCGAACCGCTTGCGCAGGACCGAGGCCAGGCTGTGGCGCAGGCCCATGTCCTCGACGACGCGGTCGCCCCGCAGGTGCGAGCGATAGTTGGCTCCCCGACGGTAGCGGTCGTCGCCGGCGTGTCGAAGGGGGCTATCGTCCGGCAGCCGCCAGAGGTCGGTGATGGCCACGAGATTGAACCTCCGGAGGTTCCGGGAATCCTCCAGCGTCTCGACGACATGGAGGTCGTCGGCCAGGCCGACGGCGCGGAACTCGGTCACCCACTCGCCCATGAGCCGCTTGGGGACGACGAGGAGGTTGCGCTGGCAGCCGTACAGCAGGGCCAGGGCGATGGTGACGCGCGTCTTGCCCAGGCCCATCTGGTAGGTGAGGAGCAGGCTCTGCTTCAGGCTGGCCCGCACCACGTCCTCGAACTGGAAGGGGTAGAGCCAGCGGTCGAGGCCCAGGGCCAGAGCCTTCTTGCGGGCGGACGCTAGATCTCGCTGGTGGCGGGCCTCCAACCCGTCGTCTTCATGCAGCTTTGTCCAGCTCAACGTCATCGGTGCTCCTCTGCTTTCCGCCTTTCGCCTGTGGCTGTCCAGCCACCCACCGACTGAGCGGCGCCATCTGGCGCTCGTACCAGCGGCGTTGGCGCGTTAGCCAGCGTTCGCTCTGGCCGTCGATGGCAACCTCCGTGCCGTAGCAGCGGAGCCGCTCGGCTACATCCTCGAGCCCGAGCAACGGTGGCCGCTCCAGGAGCTCCTGCCAGAGCTTGATGTACACTTCCCGCTTCCGGTCGTAGCGGGTGCCCATCTCTTCGTCGAGGAGGGCAAGCTTGGCCTGGGCGGCCCAGCCGTTGGGGACGAGCCGCAGCCGGCCGTCGACTATGCGGGCCAGCACGACGTCCTGGTCCACGAGCGGCAGGCCATCGGCCTGCTGTCGGCGCTCCTGACGTGCCGGCTGCGTCCAGGGGCGAACCACTACCGGGCCGTCGTCTCCGGTCAGCCGACGCTGCTCGACCGTCTCCTGCCAGGCCGATCGGCAGGCCGCCAGCAGGTCGAGTTGACTGGAGGGCCAGCGGGCCAGCAGGTCGGCGATGGCGCCGTCGTCCAGGGAAGGCATACGGTCGCGGTAGGCTGGCCCGCTGAACTCCGCACCCACAACCCAGATGAAGAGAGCGGTCGGCCAATCGCTGGAGGCGTGGGCCTCCGGCGGCAGATCAATGCAGACCAGGAGCCGCCCCTTGCCCTCGACCCAGCGCACGACCGTGGGCTCCAGGGCCTCGAGGGCGTTGGCGGGCAGGACTGCGGCCACCACGCCGGGCCGGGCCACAGCCAGGAAGGCCTGCTCCAGCCACAGGGCCTCGGCGCGGCCC
Organism: Chloroflexota bacterium; assembly: GCA_030691665.1. Lineage (GTDB taxonomy): Bacteria > Chloroflexota > Dehalococcoidia > SM23-28-2 > SM23-28-2 > JAUYDU01. The sequence goes on along the minus strand of JAUYDU010000370.1, from coordinate 33,742 downwards.
CAGCCGTCCCAGCCCACATGCTGCCAGAGCCGGCGGCGGTCGCGGAGGTGGAGGCTGTAGGGCGGGTTGCCCAGCACCAGTTCGAACTTGCCGTCGAAGCGATGGTGCTGGAACTCGTCCAGCACGAGGCAGTGGCCGTCGCCCAGCAGCGCTCGGGCCACCGTGACGGCGTCGCGGTCTACGTCGATGCCGGTGACGCAGACGCGGCCCGGCTCGGCGATGAGGTTGCCGATTCCGACGCAGGACTCCAGGGCGCGGGTACCCTGTGGCGGCTGGAGCAGCCGGAAGAGCAAGCGGCCGATGGCCGGGTTGCTGAAGAACTGCCCCCGGTGCTGCTCGCGGGCGCGCTGGATGTTGAAGACGCCCGAGGGCGGCCGGTAGATGGCCCCCAGGTCCACGAAGCGGCGGCGTATCTCGGCGAGGACATCGGGCTCATTCGTCTCGCCCCGCCGCCGTCGCTCGACGACCCGTCGGGCCAGGCGGACGGCGTAGGCTCGTCCGGCCAAGAAGTGATGGTCTGGCGGTGGCAGGACCAGCTCCTCAACCTCTGGCTCAGGACCCGCGTCCAGCGTCTCGCCTTCGCCATCGCGCGAGGGCGGTAGCGGCGCTAACAAAGGAACGGTCGACTCCAGCACATCGCCAGGGCCGTCGTGGCCGTCCCCGTCAGGGCGCGCTGCCGCTCCGCGTGTGACCTCCGGTTGGATTTGCGTGGTGAGCAGGCCGCCGCAGCGCCGGTTCGGGCAGGGGTCGCCGTGGGCCCACAGCCCCATCGCCGCCTGCCCGCAGCGCTCGCAGACCAACAGGGCGACAGGTGTGTCAGTCAGTTGGGTCATCATCACCTCCGTGTCGGGAATAGCAAGAGCCCCAAAGGCTCGAACCTCCGGGGCTCTTCAAAGGTCGGAGCGGCTCAGATTGCTAGGTGGATCCCCCGCTCTCGTCGCGCAGTTCGTAGGTGGTATCCAGCTCGTGGCTCAGGGCGTCGGGGTCCGGCACAGCCTCGACGGCGAGTTGCGCGATCTCCCTCGCTGCGCGACGGCGCTCTTCAGTCTCGCGCCGCCGTCGTCTCGGATCAGAACTCTTCTCGCCCCTGCCCTTTTGGGTCCTCTCGTCGTGCGAGATGTTGGAAGCCCTCGTGAGCATCACCCGGCGCAGCTTCTCCAGGATCCACTTCCGCGCCAGAGTGGCAGGGCCGACGCCGAGCTCACGGGTCTCGCGCCGCAGCTCCTCCCACTTCTCCGAGGGCAGGCGGACCGGTATGACCTTGTCCAGAGGCCGCTTCACCTTTGCCTCCACGACTTCGTCGGTCTCTTGCCAGGCGTGACCCTCTTCGAGCTTCTTTGCTTTGTGCTGGATGTCTCCCATGTCAATCTACCAGCGGCACGCCGACCCGCAGGGCAGCGGCACGAAGGGCCTCGTCCTCCGTAGCGAGTGGCAGCCCCTCCCGCATCGCCAACTCCAAGTATGCTGCGTCATAAGCAGTCATCCCCTGCGTCCGCGCCAGGTCGAGCACTGGCCCCAGCGCTGACTCAAGGGCCACCTCGTGGATGGAAATCGCCAACTCCAGAAACAACTCCACCGCCCGGGCGACGCCCGCGGGCGAGAGGCGACCCCGCCGCTCGGCGACTGCCAGGGCGTTCGCTATCTCCAGCTCCCATACGGAGGGCACGAGAGCGCGGTCTTCTCCTACCCGATCAAGCACCCGGTCCGCATACTCCGAGACCTCGTCCTCGAAGTGCCAGGCGAGTGCCAGTGAGGCATCCAAGACGAATGGCATCAGCGCCTCCGGCCTTCCTCGATGAGTTCGCGAGTGGTGATACCATCGAGCCGGTGGCCCTTCCGGAATTCGCGGATTGCCTCAATGGCTTCTCCCACGCTCCGCCGTCGACCACGCACGGGAACGACGCGGGCGATAGGGCGCCCGTGGCGGGTAATGGTGATGGTCTCGCCCTGCTCCACCTCGTCGAGGAGACGGGGGAGATGGGTCTTGGCCTCGTAGACTCCGATCTGCTTCATGGCGCACCTCGATTCTGGTCTATACTGGTCTAAACTATTATACGGTACGCATCTGGCGGCTGGCAACCCCCCGTGACGCCGTCACAGCACGCCCTGCTCCTTGAGGCTGATGAACCGCGCCTGCCCGAGGATTACGTGGTCCAGCAGGTCGATGCTGAGGAGTTTCGCGGCCTGAGCAGCGTCCTTGGTGATACGAACGTCCTCGTCGCTGGCGGAAGGGTCGCCGGAGGGATGATTGTGCACCAGGACGACGGCGGGCGCGTTGGCAACGATGGCGTCGCGAAACAGCTCGGCCATGCGCACCACCGCGCTCCCGACGTTCCCCTGATAGACCATCACCACGTCCAGCACACGGTTGCGCGTGTCCAGGAGGATCACCCTTAGCTGCTCTTGAGCCAGCATCTCCATCTCGGGGGCTAGCAGGTCGGCCACATCCTGAGGCGACCGCACCTGATAGGCGTTTGGCTCGCCGTGAGCGACTGGGCGATAGCCGACCCGCAGCTCCGCCAGCAGGCGCAGGTTCTCCCGCACGAGCTGGAGAAGTGCTGCGTCATCGGGAGCGAGGAACGTCAACTGGCGCTCATCATTACGCTGCCTGTTGGCCATCGGGAGCCTCCGGACCATCCTCTAGTCGTTCGTACAGGGTGAGGCGCTGGTCGCCGTCGCCGTTCGGCCCGAAGGCCAGCACCGCGTAGGCGCGCCAGCCTGGGATAGGGCACTGAGGCTCGGGGACCTGTACCACGTATCGCAGCCCGGTGCGGGTCTGTATCAGCCGCACCAGGCGTCGATGCTGGAGAGCCATGGCCTCTACGCAGCCAGGCGGCGGACGCTCCGCCTGTCGGCGGCCAGGCCGTTGCGCTGATTCAGCTGTTCGGCCAGGGAGCGAACGGCGTCGGCCAGTTCCTGCTCGCCGAGCGCGTCAAGGGGCTGGCCGTACCGCTTCTGCGCCCAGGCGCGCGCCTTCCCCTCGTCGACGCCGAGGCGTCCCGACAGATCCAGCACTTTGCGGCGCATCGCCTCCAGCCTGGCGGGGGAGGCTGGCGCCGCCCGTTTCGGCGATGCCGGGTCGACGGCATTACGACGGTCGTACAGCCTATTGGCGAACTGGTCACCGAAGTGGCGCAGAGCCCGCTTCATGGCGTCGGTCACGGCGCCCTTGTAGGCGGCCTCATGGGCCTCGGGCGTGTCCTGCGAGAGGAAGGAGCAGCCGACGTCGGCCTTCGGCGGACAGCCGCGGACCGAAACCCGTACCGTCGCGGCATACATCCCCACGGCGACTGCCTCGCCAGTGTCGGGCTCGGCCAGGCTGAGGGGGCGATAGCCAACCTCACCGATCACTTCTGCGCCCCAGCCGTCGTGTCCAAATATTCGATTGGCTTGGTTGATCGCGGCCCATCCCTCGATGTACTGGAGCACCCGCCCATCGCGGGCCTCGCGCTCCGAGATCAGGGCCGGATCCAGGGGCTGCGCCAGGAGAGCGAGCACCTGACGAGGCAGCCCATCGGCCCGGGTGTTGGTTGTCCGCCTACCAACCGTCAGGCGGCGCGCCCCAACGGGCGCCCGTCTGGGCGCAGCCCGGCCGTTACGTCGAAGGTATCTCATCTTTCTTCCCTTCTCCGATTTGCATCTTCTAGGCAGCGCTGGAACGCCTCCCGGCCAGCGGGAGAGCGCCCCAGGTCGTTCAGGTCGTGGACGCCGGGTGGAAGCTCGACAGCTATCGCCCGGGGTCTGAGCGCCGACGTCAGCCTTGCGGCGGCGCGATGCCCGGCCTCGTCGGCGTCCAGCGCCAGGTACACCCGGCGGAAGCGCGCGAGCGTCTGCACCGTCGACCGCGAGGTGTGGGTGCCGAGCAGCGCCACCGTTGGCAGGTTCCACTGAATGCCCGTCAGCCAGTCGAAAGGGCCTTCGGTAACTACGACCTCGTCCCCGCGCACCAGCCCGAGACCGAGCAGAGGCGTCGGCAGACGCAGGTTCAGATAACGGGGGGTGGCCTGCCCCAGGGCTCGGCCGGTGAGCCACCTCGCCTTGCCAGCGTGCACGTCGGGAATGACGATGCGGCCTAGCATGGTGCCCTCTTCCCCTACGAGCAGCCCCACACGGCGAGCAGCTGCTAGGCTCAGCCCATCGCGGCGGAGATAGTCCGCGAGCCCGTGGCAAGCGAAGCCAAGCCTGCATCGGTGGGCTGTGCTCCGGTCGATGCCCCGAGCGGCCAGGTAGGCGAGAGCCTCTCGGCTCCGCCAAAGGGCGTCGTGGTAGAACGAGGCGGCAGCGTCGATGACTTCCACCTCCGCTTGGCTTGAGACTTGGGCGTGCCGCTCTCTCGTCGACCGCGCGATCTGCGGCGGTGCCCGTTTGCGGCCTCTCTGGTCAGTAGAAGGGCCGGCGAGCATGGCGGCTGCCTCTTTGAACTCCACTTCGCGCAGCCGGGCCACGAAGTCGATGACGTCGCCCCCGGCACCGCAGCCGAAGCAGAAATAGCTGCGATTGTGCGGATAGACCACCAGGCTGGGCCGCTCATCACGGTGGAAGGGGCAGCGACCCAGAAGCCGCCCACCTACGGGCCGCAGTTCGACTCCGGCGTCGCTGGCCACATCTTCGATGGCGTGGGCGTTCCGAATAGCCCGCACGTCGTACACAGCGATCTCCTTCTACGCGGCGCGACGCTCCAACAGGTCGATGGGCATCCGTCGCAGGAAACGCGAGGGCATGGCGGCTAGTGACCGGCCGTTGCCTGGCCGCCGCCGCGCATAGGTGAGGTAGACTCGGTCGACGGCGCGGGTGACCGCCACATAGCACAGCCGCAGCTCCTCCTCCAGGGCACTGCCCTCGCCCTCCAGCCCGTCCAGGGCGCGGGCGTGGGGGAGCAGTCCGTCCTCCAGTCCAGCGACGAACACCACCGGCCACTCCAGCCCCTTGACGGCGTGAATGGTGGAGAGGGCAAGGCCCTCGGGGTCGGAGCCCGTCTCCAGGTCGCTTGCGAGGCTGACCTCGTCCAGGAACTCGGCCAGGTCCTGAGCCTCCGACCGCTCGGCGAATCCGCGAAAGGACTCCAGGTTCGCCAGGCGCGCTTCGCCGTCCTCCTGGCCCCGCAGCCATGTCCGGTATCCAGTGAGTTCCAGAACCGCCTCGATGAGCGGTCCAGGCGGGGCGTCCGCCATGGAGCGGAGCACAGCCACGACCTCTAGGAAATCGCGCAGCGCCTTGCGGCTGCGGTCGCCCTTGAGGCCGCAGGGGAACTCCGCCTCCAGTCTGCCCAGGGTTAGCTCCTCACCGGCGCGGATGCGCCGTTCCAGGGTGGCCAGCCGTCGGGGCGGCGTGTTCACCACCCGTCCCAGAGCCACTACGTCCTGCGGGTTGTGCACCAGCCTAAGGTAGGCCAGGAGGTCGCGGATCTCCTTGCGCGCCAGGAAGTCGTTGTTGCCGCGCACGCTGTAGGGCAGGCCCGCCTCCAGGCAGGCCAGCTCCAGCTCCCGCGCCTGAGCGTTGGTTCGATAGAGGACGGCGCAGTCACCTGGCGACCCGACAGCGCCCTCAGCGATGAGCCGTTGCACTTCGGCGACGACGAAGGCCGCCTCGGCCTGAGGGTCGTCGGTGGCCCGCAGCACTACCGGCAGGCCGGGTGGGTTGGCCGTCCAGAGGTTCCGCCGCCCGTAGCGCAGGGCGGCGCTGAGAGCGTTGGCCACGGCCAGGATCACCTGCGTGCTGCGGTAATTCTGTTCCAGGGAGATAACTCGCGCGTTCGGGTAATCCCGCTGGAACTCCAGCAGGTAGCGGATGTCGCTCCCCCGCCAGGAGAACAAATTCTGCACGGGGTCGCCGACGACGCAGAGGTTGCCGTGCTCGGCGGCCAGAAGGGTGAGAAGCCGGTGCTGGGCGTGATTCACGTCCTGGAACTCGTCCACCAGGATGTACCGGTGGGTGCAGCGCAGCGAACGGGCTACGTCGGCTCGCTCCTCCAGAAGCCGCACGGCGAACAGGAGGAAGTCGTCGAAGTCCAGGGCGTTGCGGCGCCGCAGCACTCCCTGGTAAGCCTCGTACACGGCGCTGAGCTCCGGGTCACGCCCCGCCACGTCCTTCGGCCAGAGCAATCGGTCCTTGGCCCGGCTGATCATCTGGAGGAGCGCCTCTCTGGGCTGACCTTTGGGGTCGAGGCCCAGCTCCTTCAGGGCCTGCGTCAGCGCCGTCCTTCGGTCCCCCTGGTCGGCGTAAACCGAGAGGTGATCGGGATCGAAGCCGAAGTGGCCGCCCCACTGGCGGAGCATGCGCAGGGCGAAGGCGTGGAAAGTCCCCGCCCACACCTGGCGCGCCGACTCCCCCAGCACCGAAGCCAGGCGACGCTTGAGCTCGCGGCCGGCCTTGTTGGTGAAGGTGACGGCCAGAACCGCCGACGGCTCCGCCAGCCCCTGGTCGATGATGTAGGCGGCGCGGGCGGCGATGACGGCCGTCTTGCCGGAGCCGGGGCCGGCCACGACGAGCAAAGGCCCCTCCGTGGCGGTGACCGCCTCCCTCTGCTCCGGGTTGAGTTTCGACAGGTCTAGCACTGCCAGAGCTCCGCCGGTTGTCGGCACCTGTGGCGGCTGTATTCGCTGAACCGGTCTTCTTTGGACATGTTGGGTTCTCCATTTCTCGAAGGGCTGTGAGTCGACCTGCTGCTTGCCAGGGAGCCAGGCACAGATCTCCCCGGGCGGACGCATGTGCACCCTGGGGGCCGCTTGTAGCGGCCCCCAGGGGAAAGGCGTTCTAGAGGCCGGAAAGTCAGCGGAGAGGGTGTGCGCCCTTGAGCGCAGCGCGAGACAAACGGCGGCCTGGCTGCCAGTGGGGAAGGCCGATGGCGGAGACGACTTCGAGGCCATTGTCTCGCGTGGGGATCAAGACGGCTCCCCTGCCGAAGGCCGCCGGGTAGTGGATAGCCGATTCGAGCCCGAGGCCACGGCAGCCGGTCAACCAGCACCCGTAGACCTGTCGCACGAGGGTGTCCGGCATCCCGCTCAGGTCGAGCGGCTCCAGGAGAGCGATGGCCTCACGGGGTTCTCGGCGGATTAGACGGCGGGCCTGACGCAATGCCTCTTCGAGGCGCTGCGTCTTGACGGCCCACTCCTGCCGCCGTATCCTGTCGATGTACGAGGCCAGGGCGGGACTGTTGGGGCACTCTTGAGCGAGACGACCCAACAGCCTCCGGGCCTCGTTGAATTTTCGCTCCTTCGCCAGCGCCTCTGCACGGGCGATACCGTCTCTCAGCCGAGCCTCCCGCTGGCGTTCCTCGGCCTGGCGGCGAGCGGCTTCCTCCCTCTCGCGCTCCTCCTCCAGCAGCCGTGCCAGGTCCTCGCGGGCACCGAGCGTTTCCACGTCCGCCTCGACAGCCTGCAGCCGGTTCCTGGCCGTTGCTGCGACGAACGCCGCGGCTATCGCGACGGCCCCCGCCCGCTCACGGCACGCGGGCTCGAAGGCTTCCTGGGCTAGTGCCGCCGCACGGTCGGCGACCGTCTGCGCCTCGCCGGCGATGCGCTGAAGGCGGGCTCTGTCGCCCTGGAGCCGCCGGTAGCGGGTCAGCGCCGCCTCCGCCTCGCGCCTCGCCCGGCTGTCGGCTTCGGCGAGGTGGCGTAGCTCCTCGGCCGCCCGGCTCGCGGCGTCGGCCAGCGCTTCGAGGTCCGGCGCCATCATCGGCTCGACCACGACTGGCACGAGCGCCCGTTCGTTGCTGGGCCGGTCACTCGGGGCAAGCAAGTCCGCGAAGCGACCGAGTTCCCCTAGACTCTTGAGCACTATGCGTTGTGTCATGGTTGTTCACCTCCTTGCTGAACTATGAAGCCTGGTCGTCTTCGATCCGTTGGAAGGGCATGGCACGACGCTCCTGCCCGTCGTGTCCCTCCCGCGCTTCGGGCCGCAGCTCCACGATGGGCGCTCCTGCCCGCACCCGCGGCACTTCCAGGTCCAGCGGGACGTTCAGGGCGGGCTTGCCGACGATGTCCTCCAGAGCGCGGGTCAGCTGGTGACGCAGGGCCGCCACAAGCTCGTCGTCGCCCACCTGTCGGCCGTTCACGGACAGCGCCAGGTGCACCACGTAGCGTCGGTTCCCGCTGGCTCCGTCGAACGCCTGCAGCAGCCCGTTGAGCTGCCGGCCGTCGTAGACTACTCGCTGGATCACCACCAGCAGTCCCTGCGGCAGTTCCGTCCCAAGGGCTCGCGCGTAGGTCCGCGCAGCTCGTGCCACCTCTCGACGCAGGCGCCGCGCCTGCCGACGCCGGCTGTCGACGATGACAGCCGGGCCGCGCGTCCGGAGCCGACGGGCCAGCGCGTTGCAGCAGGCGACGATCGCGCAGCGGCACATCCGGCACGCACTGGAGCCCCAACGGCGGACGGCCTTCCACGCCCTCGATCGAGTCCTTCTCCTGCGTCTCACGCCGCTTTCACCCCGGCCGACGTCAGCTCGTCCCGCAGGCTGTCCCAGACGAGGTCAGCGTACTCGCCCATGAAGTAACGCTGGCCCTCCTCGCCTCGTTGGGCCAGGATGGCCATGCCCAGACGCTTCACCTGACCCACGGGCACGTCCATGGCCACCAGGGCCAGGGCGACGTCCCGGTACTCGGACGGGTCGATGCGCTCTGCCGCCAGCTTCAGCTTGCCCCACATGGAGAGGCAGCACAGTTCGCGGCGGGATACGGTATCGAGTTGCACGGTGTTCCTCCTTTACGACCTCTAGAATGGCCAGGCCTTGAACAGAAGCGCCGCCAGGAAGGCAGCGGCGCTCAGCATGGTCGCGGCGCGGGCGGCTCCCCGCGAGCCTCGCCCGTTCCGCCAACGATCGCTTCTGGATCGCACGACGGATCTCCTTTCGACATGAAACGCAAAAAGCCCCGCTGGGGACTAACCCCGGTGGGGCTTCTGCTTGACGGACAGCGGGCAGCTCAGGCTACAGGCGAGACCCGTTGCTCTCGGTCGGACCGACGCGAGGAGGCCTCATTTCGCCGAATCGCTGGTGCCCGTGCGTCGTTCTATTGGGAGCGGCTCTTCGCCGGCTTGTCAGTCGGACTCGAACGAGTCGTCTCTCGGCTTCGGTCGCCTCCCTTCTCTGACTACGGCGTCTGGTTCGGCTGTGGAGTCTCGTGTCAGCTTCCTGTTCGTTCGCACCTCCCTTCGTGAATCCTGGCCTCTTGCCAGCCCTGTTGCTTGATCCTCTTGCCCTGTTCAGCCCCTAGTCTGGAGAGCAAGCTCGTTCCCCTTTCGGGTTGATCCGGCCAAGGTCTCGGACGGGCCGTCCTGTCGGTTCTTCGATTGGCGGTACCGACTAAACGCGCTTCTTACGGGGCCAAGCCTACCGCTGGGAGGTCCAAATCGAGTCCAAGAATCCGGCGGGCGCAGTCCAATTGGCGAGGATATACTCCAATTTTGGCGGCGGCCCGTGCAAGAGAGCGCCCAGAGTATGACGACTCGCGAAACGATGGGTGCGGTCGATTCAGGCCGACACGGCGCCCCTCTGCGGCGATGCACAGGGCAGCGCCGGGATTGGGGAGTAAGGGCAGGGACGACGCCGGGCGCAGTTGGAGCGGCGTTGGAGAAAAATATGACCGTGGCTATATTTACATCTTGAGTTAATCGAGAAGGTCCAACTGTGACGAAGGGGAAGGGTAACGGGGTGTGTACACGCGACGCCACGGTAGTGTTGGGAGAGAAGGACGGTGAGTAGCTTGCCAGGCAACGTGTTGCCCTCGGCTTTCCTGGGGCTGGAGTGTCACCCTGGAGAGGATAAGGTGCTTGGTTTGAGGACGGTGAATAGGTGGTTCCCTACTTCCCACCTTCTCCCGTCAGTTGCGTTCCTCGGTCTAGCATTCGCCTTCACTGCACCTTCTCCCCTGTATCCGGTGCTGCTCACTCAGCCCAGCTTCAGCTCGGGGACGTAGGTGGCGTAGTATCCCCTGTCCCTGGTCAGCAGCCTGTCGGCCTGCACGAGGGCGTGGGCTCCGATGACGAAGTCGCTGAGTACGTGCTGTCGAGGCTGGATGCTGGCATCGCAGCTGGAGCAGCGCACGTCCTGGGCGATACCGCACTGGGGACAGGCCGGGCGCGCGGGACGGCGACGGACGTAGTCGGTCCAGGCCCTTCCCGCCATAGAGGGCTTCGGCGCTCGAGGGCTCCAGTCGAAGGCCGGTGTCGGCTAGAAAGCGGTCCAGTTCCCCTTGTTCGGGGAAGTGGGCGGCAAGCTCGGCGTAGGGCATCTCACGAGGCCATTCTCAGCAGTTCCTGATGGCCATCCGGCAACTGCGCCAGACCGCCGAACTCCTGAACAATGATGCCCTTGATCCCCCACTCGGCCTTGAGCTTGGGTGTGATCACTTCCTCCCAACCGATGCTCCTGCAATCGTCCTCAATCAACACCTCGGGGCACACCCGTCTCACCACGTCCACATAGTCCTCGCCCTCTCTGCGGTAATAGAGCTCCCCGGCTGGGAAGTTGAACCGTCGCAGCGTGGCCTCAACCGCCTGGGGGTTGTCATTCCAACGCTGCGAAGTCAGGTAGGAAATCTCAGCGCCTTGTGCCCGCCACATCGTGAGCTTTTCGACCGTACCCTCAGTAGGAACGAAAGAGGCGACATCGAAAAAGTGCTCCTGGGACGGATGTTTGGTGGCGGTTCCCTCAGTGAAGACCAATATCTTCATTGATCCGTGCCTCCGCGGTACTTACTGCTATAGGCCTGCTTTGCCCATCCGCCGCTCACGAGATCGTGATACATCGTCATTACCCGCCCATCCTCTAACGAGAGCGAGTAATACATCCGGCTCACCGGCCGCAGGCGCCACCACTGGTCGTCGATGCGCCAGGCCTCGAGGACGGTATCGACGGCGGCGCCTATCTACCCCGCATGTAGTCCAGGAGCTCGTCAGGATCACATCCCGCCAGCTCCTTCACGTAACCGCGGTACTTCTTGAAGGGAGAGGCCAGCACCCGCTTCTGGACGCGGAACCCCGCTCGATCCTCGACGAACTCGATCTCGTCGCCCGGCCGGAGCCCGAGGCGCTCTCGCACGTCCTTGGGGATGGTGACCTGTCCCTTGCCTGTAATCTCGGTTTCGCCATATGACGCCCTTCGTCTATGGAGTAAGGATTGCTCTCCTTGCCTTGGATCGCGAGAAACGAACTGTCCTGCTGCAGGGCGGCACCAGGGAGGCTCTCCGTAAACTGTCCTAGGTAACTCCAGCAGCCATGTAATTACTGCCCTCTTTACGATTGCTGACAGGGTGAATCTGGCAGATAGGGGTGGAGACGGGCAGCCCTGAATTTGTTCGTTGAGCCCAAGAGGACACTAGTCAGCCGAGAGGGAGTTCTATCACTTGGTGTGCCCAGTCGGTTGCAGTCTGAGCCACCTGACCAGATCGTCATAGCCCTTCAGGGATAGCCGATACCGGAAGATATCCGCCTCCCTTCGAGCGTCGACGGTGAAGGACGATGTAGTAACGAGCATGGCCGCCGTAGCCTCATCGCGGTGAAGCACCCCGAGAAGTTGACGTACTATCGTCACATCAACTCTTCGGTGAGGCGCCCAACGTTTACACTCAACCAAGTAGAGATGCTCGCCTAAAGGTGTATTGAGAAAGGCCAAAATATCGAATCCACCGTCGCGCTGCGGCGGCGTGAGCTTGACCCGCAGGCCTTCTCGCTCAAGTAGCTCTGCAACCAATTCCTCAAACCTTCTCGGCGACATGACATGAAGCAGTCCAGGGTTCTTACTGAGACTCGCAACGATTTGATCCCACTGATGCGAGGACACCTTGAGGAGCTGCGCGGATGGCTTCAGTTCCTGGGTCACCGGCTCGATTCTCTTCACGGAGCGCCAGTAGTTCCACATGGCGTCAAAGGAACGCACGGCGGAATGCGGATTCCCTGTAACAGGAAGAGCTCGGCTCTCTCCTGTCCCCCACTGCCAAACATCTTGACGGTCGATGATTAGCGTTTCAGTCGAGTTAAAGTGGATCGCACCAATGCCGGCTTTCCAACCAATCCGAAGGGCTTTCCTCAGGTGCGTCGCCATCCCGTAGACATTGGCTAGGCCCGTCAGTAGAAGCCGTCTCTCGACGCCGGTTGACGGGGCCCCCAAGAGATCTTTGTGGCGATCTAGTGACTCAAGGTTCAGAATGAGATCGACATGCGATTGTGCGTTCGAAGCTCGCAGCCGAAGATCCTTGAACGTCTTGAAGAGGAGCCTTTCACGCACCATGTGATATGCCTCTGCGAGGAATTATACTGCGAAGAGCGGCAGTGGGCATACTTGGCGATGTTGCGGGTGTCCAGGGCGTGTCAATGAGTCGACTGTTCACCTGACCGCCATCGGCCTGGTCCCAGGTTCCCCCCGGCTTCTTCCCTTCCCTCTCGCTTCTTAGGGTCATGTTGTCCATCGGGCTGAAGGTCCGCATCTTCTCCTGCATGTCGCTGAGGAGGAGGTGGAGGTACCGGGTGGTCGTGGCGACGTTGTGGTGGCCGAGCATGCGCTGTACGGTGTGGAGGTCGCAGCGGTTAGGCAGCGGTTAGGCAGCGGTCGGCCAGGCGCGGCGGCTAGTCCGGCGATGGCAGGGCCTCGAGTTGCCGCATCCGGCAGGCCAGCGTGAGGACGGCGTTCAAGCTCTCGTCGCTGAGGCCCAGCAGGGTCACGGCCATCCGGCGGAGCGTCTCCCTTCTGGATGCCGCCAGGAGGCGCACCTCCACGTCGGGGAACTCCGTGAGCTCCTCGTCGAAGAAGTAGGCCGGCGACACGTCGAAGAAGCGGGCCAGGGCCTGCAGGTGGCGCATGGTGGGATTGTCCTTCACGCCGGTCCGCAACTGCCAGAGGTAGGCCGGCGAGAAGGTGACGCTGTCCTGCTGGGATATGGCTGAAGCAACCTCCCGGTAGGTGTACTCCCGCCCGCGGGGACTGGGGTAGGTGCGGAACAGGCGGTCCACCTTCTCTGTCAGGGTGGTGCTCATAGTTCTGTTCCCCCCTTTGTGCGCCCGGCGATCCGGCGAGGCGGGCTAGCTCCCTCGGGGTCGGGGAGCGGAGACCCGATCTCGCCGTTGGGCGCGCCGTCGTGGCTGGCTCCGCTCAGCCAGCTCTTGATGCTCAACAGCATCGATCTCAGTGTATCGCAAAAAGCCGGTGCCGAAAACATTTCATTAAATTTCGTTCACAAGGGTTGACAATCCTCGCTTTACCGTTTATCATCAGTGGCACCCTTTGCTCGGCACAGAGGGAAGCCTCTCGCTTTCCATATCCAGGCTGGCAGGGAGGGCCATGGCGACCATCACGGCTCGGCGGCGGTTTCGGCTGGCAGGCCTGGGAAAGGTCGACGGCCGTATGCTGCTGGGCCTGGTCCTGGTGGTCGCCTCGGTGGGCGGCGGGCTCCTCTTCTGGGGCTCAACCCGCGAGACCGTGCCGGTGCTGGTGGCCAGCCGGGAGATCCCGGCTGGCCACGTGATCCAGAACGACGACCTTGCGGTGGCACGGGTACGCCTGGAGGACGGCCTCGCCTCGCTCGCCATCCCCGATGCCCGACTGAACGACGCGGTAGGGCAGGCGACGGCGGGTCCGGTACATGCTGGGGAGATGCTGGTCTGGCCCGATCTGGCCTCCGGCCCGGTGATCGGCGCCGACGAGGTGGCGATGACGGTGCCCGTCGAGGCGGACGCGGTCTACGCCGGACTGCGCCCGGGCGACGGCGTGGCGGTGCTGGCCACGCGGGACAAGGGGAAGCCCGACAGCCAGACGGTCACCCTACTGGATCGGGCCGTGGTCTACGACGTCTCCCTCGAGCCGGGATCCATCGCCCTTGGCTCCCGCGGGCAGACAGAGGAGGAGCGGGGGCTGACCAACGTCACCTTGCTGGTGCCTCGCTCGGAGGCCGAGCGAGTCGCTCACGCTACCGTCAACTGGGACATCACCCTGGCCCTCCTGCCCCCGGCGGAGGCCTCTTCTCAGGCTGCGGTCCCTTAAGCCTATAGGTGATGACACGATGTCATCGTCCAGTGACGATCAGCCTTCGATACGCGTGCTCCTGGCGGTGGGCAACGCCGAGCGGGAGCGGCGGCTGCTGGAGGGCCTGCCGGGCGACGGCCTGGTGGTGGCCGGCCGCTGTCTGGACGGCCCTTCCCTGGCCGAGCGCGCCGGCGGCGCCGATGTCGACGTAGCCCTCGCCTCGAGCGACCTGCACCGTCTGTCAGCCGCGGTCCTCACGGCCGTGCGAGACGCCCGCCTGCCCCTGGTGCTCATCGCCGACGGGCAGGACGTGTCGCGCTACGGAGAGCTGGCGCACCTGGTGCCGGCCAGCGCCAGCGCGTCTGACGTGACGGCAGCCCTGCGTGCGGCGGTGAGGCGGGGTCCGGTGTACAGTGCCCCTGCGGCCTCGGCGCAGATAGAGGACGCAGGAATGCAGGGGTCTTTGCCCGGCGGTGACGGCGATGCCCCTCGGGGGCGGCTGATGGCGGTGGTGAGCGGGAAGGGGGCGCCGGGGAAGACAACGGTGGCCATCGGCCTGGCAGCGGCTCTGGCCGAGCGGCGACGGGAGGTCGTCCTGGTGGACGCCGACCCCTGGGGCGGGAATGTGGGGGCCTATCTGGATCTGGACCCGCAGCGAGGGCTATTTGCCCTGGCCTACGGGAAGGACGCCTCGCCCAACGAGTGGGCCGGGCGCCTGGACGAGGAGCTCCAAGAAGGGCCCGGCTTCATGGTCCTGGGCGGCATAGAGCGCGCCGAACAGCGGTCGGCCATTTCAGCAGATGTGATGACAGCGGCCACCGCCGCGCTGGGGTCGGCCTTCGACGACGTGGTGGTCGACGCCGGCTGCGCCATCGCCGGAGCAGCCTCTCCCGCCACGGATGCGCTCCTTCGGCAGGCTGAGCGCATCCTGGTGGTGAGCGAAGCGGACCTGGTGGCGGTATGGAACGCCCGCGCCGCTCTGCGCTACCTGCGCGAGGGCCTGGGCGTCGAGGGAGAGGCTATCGGCATTGTGCTCAAGCGGCGGGAGGGCCGCGAGCACTACGACGCGGAGGAGGTGGAGCGGGCCCTGGGCGCGCCCGTCCTGGCGGCCCTGCCGGAGGACCGCAAGGCGGCGGGGCGGGCGGTGGGGGAACAGGTGCCGCTCACGGCCGTCGGCGGCGGCGCTGCGCGCGAGCTGCGCCGACTCGCGTCGGCACTGGCCGGTCGAGAAGCAGCGGTGCGGGCAGGCGCAGGCCGGCGCCGGCGCTGGCGGCTGGCCTTCAGGAGAGCGTGATGGCGATTTCGGGGCTGGTGCAGCCAGACGCCCGCAGGGAGCGGGAGCGAGCTCTGCGCGAGGAGGTGCGGGAGGAGCTGCGCCGGGTCATGGCCGTCGACGCCCTGGCGGAGCCGGGCCCGGGCGAGGTGGAGCGCGTGCGGCGCATCGTCGCCGAGCGGATCGACGCCTTCAACCGGCGCGCCCTGGCGGCGGGAGAGACGCCGCTGGCAGACCCCCAGGGGCTGGCCCAGCGCATCCTGGACGACATCCTCGGTCTGGGTCCCTTGCAGCCTCTGCTGGACGACCCGGCGGTGGAGGAGATCATCGTCAACGGGCCGCACCGCGTGTTCGCCATCGAGGGCGGGTGCAAGCGCCTGGCCGACGTGTTCTTCGAGGACGACGCCGAGCTGCTGCGGCTGGTGCGGCGGGCCGTGGGAGGCCTGGGCCGGCGGCTGGACGAGACCAGCCCCATGGTGGACGCCCGCCTGCCCGACGGCTCGCGCCTGAACGCCGTCATCCC
Source organism: Chloroflexota bacterium (assembly GCA_030691665.1). GTDB lineage: Bacteria > Chloroflexota > Dehalococcoidia > SM23-28-2 > SM23-28-2 > JAUYDU01. The sequence continues at coordinate 17,995 of JAUYDU010000370.1, read as the reverse complement.
GCCGTTGACCTCTCGCTGGACGCACGTCACCATCCGCAAGTTCCTGTTGCGGGCCCGTACCCTCGACGACCTGGTGGGCCTGGGGAGCCTGACACTGGAAGTGGCGGGCTTCCTGGAGGCAGCGGTGCAGGCGGGGCTGAACATCCTCATCTCCGGCGGCACGGGTAGCGGCAAGACCACCTGCCTCAACGCCCTGGGTGCCTCCATAGCCGGGGCACACGAGCGGGTGGTGACTATCGAGGAGACGGCAGAGCTCCAGCTGGAGTCCATGCTCCCCGACTGCGTGTCCCTCCAGGCCCGCTTGCCCAACGTGGAGGGGGTCGGCGCCGTCTCCATCCGCAGCCTGGTGAAGAACGCCCTGCGCATGCGGCCGACGCGGATCATCGTGGGCGAGGTGCGGGGTAGCGAAGCCCTGGACATGCTGTCGGCGATGAACAGCGGCCACGAGGGGTCGATGTGCACTATCCACGCCAACGGCCCCCGCCAGGCCCTCTCGAAGCTGCGCACCTACGCCATGATGGCTGAGGAGGCCCTACCGGCGCGTTCGGTCACCGAGATGATAGCCGAAGCCATCGACCTGGTGGTGCACCTGCGGCTGGACTCCAGTAGCGGCCGCCGCCTGGTGGGCAGCCTGTACGAGGTCACCGGCCTGGAGGAGGACGCGGTGGCGGGCAGCGAGCTGTTCTCGCTGGCCGACGGCGGGCGGCTCTCCTGGACGGGCATCCGGCCCCGCTGTGCGGCGCGGGTGCAGGCGGCGGGCCTGCCGTGGGAAGGGGCGTAGCGGGTGGCAGGAGCCGGCAAAAGACTTTGGACTGAAATTGGACTGGGATTGGAGCAACTCGATGGCGTCAGTGCCAACGATTGGACTGGGATTGGACTGGCCTGAGCCATCCTGAGGGCAAGGAGGAGACGAGGTCGTGCCGCTGGTGTTGTCGCTAACGTTGGGGCTCGGGGTACTCCTGATGTACCTCTCCGCCACCGCCCGACGTGAAAGGGAGGCGGGGCCGTCCGGCGATCGGCTGGCCGAGCGCCTGGAGGAGTTCCTGCGCCAGGCGGGCGTGGAGGGCGTGGGGAGCCGAGATTTCCTGCTGCTGAGCGCCGCCAGCGGTGGGGCGACGGCGGCCGTCGCTCAGATGGGCCTGGGCTGGCCGGTGGTGACCCTTTCGGCCTTCCTGGTCGGGCTGGCTCTGCCGGCCTGGTACTTCCGGCAGCGACGCGAGGCCCGGCGGGCCGTCCTTCAGGCGGCCCTGGCCGACGCCGTGGACGCCTTGCGGGCGGCGGTGCGAGCCGGCATGAGCGTCGAAGAGGGGCTGGCCTCCCTGGCCCGCAGCGGCCCGGAGGCCCTCCGGCCAGCCTTTCGGGAGCTGGCGCGGGACCTGCGGCTCAGCGGCTTCGAGGAAGCCGTCGGCCGCACCCAGGAACGTCTGGCCGACCCAGTCTTCGACACGGTGGCGGCGGCACTGGTGATGGCTCACCGGGTGGGCGGCCGCAACCTGAGCACGGTGCTGGAGGGGTTGGGCCGCTCGGTGCGACAGGCGGTGCAAGTGGAGCGCGAGGTGCGGGCGCAGCAAGCCAAGAACGTGCTGTCGGCCCGGGTCGTGGCGGCGCTGCCCCTGGTGCTCATCGTCGCCGTGCGGAGCATCAACCCCGGCTACCTGGACGTCTTCTCGTCGCCGGTGGGACAGGCGCTGCTGGCCCTCTGCCTGGCCAGCGTGACGATCGGCTACGCGACGATGCTCTGGGCGACGCGCCTGCCGGGCAACGAACGGGTGCTGCGATGGCGGTAGCGCTGATCTTGAGCGGCATGCTCGGCGGCGGCCTGTGGCTGATAGTCACAGCCCAGCCGGTGGGCCGGCGGCGTCCGGACCTGGCTTCCCGTCTGCGGCGCCTGACGGCCCAGGGGCGGCTTCAGGAGGAGGCAGGGCGCCGCGGCTCGCAGGCGGCGGTGTTTAAGTCGCCCGCCCTGGAGCGGCTGCTGCGCCCCCTGCTGGAGGACGCCGGCCGCGTCCTGGGGCGAGTCGTCGCCCGCACCGGGCTCGGTGGCCGCGACCTGGAGCGGAAGCTGGCCCTGGGCTGGCCGGGCATGACGACGGCCCAGTTCTACGGTCAGAAGCTGGCCAGCGGGCTGGTCTTGTTGACGGCGTTTCCCCTCATGAACGTCCTGGGGGTCCACCCCTTTGGAGCGTGGCCGGTGTGGATGTGGCTGGTGGGTTTCGGCCTGGGGTTCGCCGCGCCCGACTGGATGCTGGAGGAGAGGCTGGAGCGACGCCGCACGGCGGTGGTGATGGAGCTGCCGACGGTGCTGGACCTGCTGGCCATCGCCGCCAGCGCCGGCATGTCGCCGGAGCAGGCGCTGCTGGAGGTGAGCCGGCAGGTAGGCGGTGTGCTGGGCGACGGCCTGCGGGACGCCGTGCGGGAGGCCGGGCTGGGCGCGGCGACCCACGCTGAGGCGCTACGCCGGCTGGCCGAGCGGGAGGGAGTCGGCGAGCTGGCCTCGGTGGCTGACGCCTGGCAGGCGGCCCTGGAGCAGGGGCTGCCCCTGGGCCAGGCGATGCTCACCCTGGGGGAGACGGTTCGAGACAAGAAGAGGGCACGCCTCCTGGAGGAAGGCGGCAAGAGCACGGTGCGTATGCTCTTCCCGGTGGCCGTGTTCATCTTTCCGGTGTTCCTGGTGGTGCTCCTCTACCCGGCCGGGGTCGAACTCCTGGGCCTCGGCGGCTGAGCGGTCAGGAGAGGTGAATGAACTCGCCCGTGAGAGCGGGCGGGAGCGGAGGTGAAGCGATGGCAGGACGGTTTCTCGAGCTGGCAGGGGCGGCCCTGGGGCGGCTGCAACGCCTGGCCGGGGCCGAGATAGGGCAGACGATGGTGGAGTACGCCATCGTCGCCGCCCTCATCGCCGTCGCCGCAATGGCGGCGGTCGAGGCCCTGGGGGGCGGCATCAGCACTGTCTTCGGGAACATAGTGAGCAGCATCACGGGCATGTAGCGTGGCCCGGACCGCCTTCCGGCTGCTTGGTGCCGAGCGCGGCCAGAGCATGGTGGAGTTCGCCCTGGCGCTGCCGGTGTTGCTGGTCATCCTCATCGGGGTGGTCCAGTTCGCCCTGGTGTACCACGCCAGGGACGTGGCGACCACGGCGGTGCAGGAGGGGGCGCGCCTGGCGGCGGCCGAGGGTCGGACCCCGGCCGAGGGCGCGGCCCGCGCCCGCGAGGTGCTCGAGTCGGGCCTGGGGCGTAGCGCCGGCGGGTTCGGCGTGACAGCGCAAGATAGGGGTGAGACGATGGTGGTGCACACGGAGGGCGACTACCCGCTCTTCATTCCCTGGGTGACCGGCCGGAGCATCCCCATCGAGGCGACGGCTGAGGTACGGCAGGAGGGGTTCCGCAGTGGGCCGTGATGGCGGTGCCGGTGGACGGACGGCCTCGTGGTGGTGGCGGATCGGTCGGGGCGAGGCCGGCCAGGCCCTGGTGGAGGCAGCGCTGGTGATCCCTGTGCTGCTGCTCCTGGCCTTCGGCGTGGTGATGGTGGGCCGGATCGCCCACGCCAAGGTGGCGGTGCAGGCGGCGGCCCGAGAGGCCGGGCGCAGTCTGGCCACCGCGTCCTCAGAGTCAGAGGGCGTGACGGCCGCTCTCCAGAGCGCGCGGTCGGTGGCCGACGGCTACGGGCTCTCGCAGAGCAACCTGGCGGTTGATGTGGACACAGGCGGCTTTCAGCGGGGAGGTGTGGCTACGGCCGAAGTGAGCTACCGGGTGCCCCTGGCCGACCTGCCTCTCCTGGATCGTGTGGAGGTGACCGTATCGAGCACCCACGCCGAGCGCATCGACCTCTACCGGAGCCGGGAGGCGGTGCTGCGGTGAAGGCGTTCCTGCGACGCTTCTCGGCCGACGAGGGCGGCCAGGTCATCGTGATGGTGGCCATCACGATGGTCGGTCTCGTGGCGGTCGTCGGTCTGGTATCTGACGGCGGTCTCGTCTTCGCCCAGCGGCGAGACCTCCAGAACGTGGCCGACGCGGCGGCCCTGGCCGGCGCCATGCAGGTTGACGAGGGCGCCTACCGGGCGTCGGGGTCGGTGGTGCTGGACGAGCAAGCAGCCTATCGGGCGGCCGTGGGCTACCTCGAGGACGAGGGCGGCCTTGACTACTCGGTGGTCGTCCGTCCCGCGGGAGTGGAGGTGGCAGTGTCAAGGCAGGCCTCGACGGGCTTCCTGCGGGTGGTAGGCATCGATAGCGTGGAGATCGGCGCGAAGGCGACGGCGGAGCCCCGTCACGGCGTGGCGTCGGCGATGCCCTGAGAGGCAGGATGGAAAGATCGAGGAGCGAAAGTTGATACGGCGACTGGTAATCACGGTGGTACTGGCGGCGTTGACCCTGACTGCCTTCGGGTGCGACGGAGGTGGAGGAAACGGAGAGCGCGTGGACGGCCAAGGCTCGCCGACCCCGGCAGCTACGGCCACGGCCACAGTTGCGCCCACGCAGACCCCTCCGGCGACCACGACCGTTTCACCCGAAGAGGAGGTGGAGGCAGCATACCTGCGCTACTGGGATGCCTACAGCCAGGCGCTGCTTGACCTGAACCCGGCGCTGGTGGAGGGAGTGGCAGCGGGCGAAGAGCTACAACGCATCCAAGAGGAGATAGATGGCCTGCGGTCGCAGGGACTCGCTCTCAGAGTCGACGTCAGTCACAAGTTCCTGGTCGTGGACATGACCTCGGATTCGGCCACTTTGTACGACGAGATCACGAACAACAGCTTCTACGTGGACGCTGAGACAAAGGAACCCGGCCAGGCATCAGGGAGTGGTGAAATCCTGAAGGACACATTCTACTTCCAGAAGATAAGCGGCGACTGGAAGGTAGTGCGGAGCACTCGCCAGCGCTAAGGGGATGTGAAGATGCGTCACCTGCTAGTGGTAGGCTTCGCTGCTCTTACGGCAGGACTCATAGTGACGGGCGCTTTGGCCGATGACCCGTCGCCCGGCGATCCGGGCGACCCTGGAGACAACAAGCCGGACTCTGCTGTGACCTACGTCGAATCAGGGCCTGACGGTGTGACTATCTACATCGCGGTCAGCGAGACCTCTCCTGGGAGTTCGGGCGACTCGTCGTCCAGCGACACCAGCAGCAGCTCCGGAGGAGGCTGGTCGTGTACAGCCGACGTGATGAACATCGGCAACGCCACCCGCGAGTGGTTCGAACGCGAGTCGGCCCTTCACCCCGGGGAGGCGCCCTGGGTGGTTCAGTGCGACAACGGATTCATGAGTATCGTCTGGCTTCCCCTCGATGTGGAAGCGTCGGAGGTGAGTGTGGTTGTCGTGCAGGGCGATCCGGTCGACCCGGCGAGCGTGGCGGCAGAGCTGCTGGACCACGTGCCGGTGCCAGCCATCACCGTGGGCGTGAACCCCGAAGTGGGACTGGTGGCGCTGCCGTCCTGGTTCTGGGTGGAGGGGTACGACGGCTTGCCTATCGCGGCGTCGGATACCTTGGGTGGCACCACCGTGGAGGTGGAGATTACCCCTACCGGCTACCGCTGGACTTTCGGCGACGGCGCGACTCTGAAGTCGACCTCCCTGGGCCAGCGCTACCCGGAAGAGAGCGACATCCGCCACACCTACGAGCAATCATCGCTGAGCACTGGCGGCACCTTCCCTGTAAGCGTGGAGATCACTTTTTCGGCACGGTACCGGGTCGACGGCGGGCCCTGGCAGCCGCTGGACCCCATCACCCGCTCGTTCACCACGGCCTACCCGGTTCAGCAGCTGCAATCGATCCTGACGGGGAGATAGAGCGGTCTTGGCGGACGCGAGCGCGAGAAGACAGGCAGCCATCGACCAACCGCGGGGCGGGCGCGACACAGAGCCGGCCGACGGGCTCCTTCGATTCGTCGGGCTGGCGGCTGGAGCCGTTGCGCTGGGGGTCGCGCTGTGGTGGCTGAACGGGCCGCCACACCCCCCATCGCTGCCGCCGGACTGGGAACGGGCGCGCCAGATCTTGACCGGCTCCTACCTGCCCTACGAGGATGTCATTTACCTGGCCACGAGCATCGGCTGGCTGGCGCTCATCTACCTGGCGCTGTCCGTCACTCTGCGGCTGGCGGCCCTCGGCCTGGCGGGACTGGCTGAGGGTACGGCCTGGACCCACAGCGCGCTGCGACTTAGCGACCTCATTACGGTTCCCATCGTGAGACGCATCGTGGACGGGGCGGTGGCGGGCACCCTCGTCCTCGCCGCCTGGCTACCTCCAGCTCCTCGGCTGAAAGCTGAGGCAGCGACGGATGTGCATCCAGGTGTCGTGGCCGCGGCGATGTTCGAACCTGTTGAACAGCGGTCGGACATGGACTCGGACGCCGGCTGCTCCCCCGAACCTGCGGAGGACGGTGGCGGCTCGGTCTCCTACACCGTGGTCCAGGGCGACACCCTCTGGGACATCGCTCGCCGGTTCTACGGCGACGGCTCCCTCTATCCGCGCATCTTCGAGGCGAACGCGGGCCGGATCATGGCTGACGAGGAGGTCCTCACTGACCCCCGCCTGATCCGGCCCGGCTGGGTGCTGAAGGTGCCGCTGCCAGCGGCCAATGTTGAGCCAGTGGAGGGCGGGGTGACGTACCGCGTCCGCGAGGGCGACTCCCTCTGGCGCATCGCGGAGTGTTTCCTGGGCGACGGTCTGCGCTGGGCGGAAATCTGGAACCTCAACCAGGGTCAGGACATGGGCGGCGGGCGGCGATTCACAGACCCCAGTCTGATCCTGCCGGGCTGGCCGCTACAACTCCCAGTCGAGGTGACGCCGCCCGCTGAGGCGCCCACGCCCATACCGCCCGAGCTTCCTTCCCCGACGGCGCCAGCGCCGACCAGCGAGCCCCCAATCACGCCAGAAGCCACACCCAGCGCTGGTTCCTGGGTCACGCCGGCCTTGCCGGAGCAGCCCAGCGCTGAAGGGGCAGATGGCTGGGGGTGGGTACCGCCTGCGGAAGCGGTGCTGGCGGGCGCCCTCGGGCTCGGCGCGGCAGGAGCGGTGGCCATAGCCGTAAGGCGGCTGGCAGGTTCTAACGGGAGACGCGCCTTAAAGATCCTGGCCAGGAGCCGCCAGCCACACAACTCCGCCAGGGGCGACGCCGGCAGGGTGATCCTGGCGGCCCAGTCACTCCTGGAGGCGCTGGCCGAGCTGCGTTTCGATGACCCCCGCGTAGTGACATGCCGCGAATCCAAGCGCACCCTGGAGTTCACCCTCGATTGTGCGCCCGGGGAGGCCCAGGCCGTGGCGCGCAGCCGCCACGTCGTTGGACGGCGCCTGGCCTGCGCCATCGATGGAGCCGCCGAGAGTTCGACACGGGTTCGGCTGAGGCTCTCTCGGTTTCAGCGGCTGGCGGGCCTCCTGGTCGGCGACGGTCAGGCAACTGATGCCCTGTTGCTGGTGCCTGTCGGCGCGAATAGCGAGGGAGTCCACTATCTGAACCTGGCCGCCGTCGGGAGCGTCCTCGTGGTGGGAAGTGAGCACGAAGCGTACGCTCTCGTCTCCGCCTGGCTGGCCACCCTGGCGGCGGCCTATCCTCCCCAACGCCTCGCCTTCCTGCCGAATGGCGAAGCCACCCTCAGGCTTGGCGACCTGGCCTCGCTGCCGCACGTCCGCATGGTCAGCGAGGAGTCGCGCTCGCGCTCTCTGGACGAAGTTGCAGCCGAGCTGGAGGAGACGATCATAGCCCGCGGCACGGGCGGCGTCCTTACTCCTGCCGCCCTTCTGGCGGTGGTCGGTCTCTCGCCCGACGCCGGTTCGGACATCGAGAGGCTGAGCACGGTGCTGCGGCGGGGGCCGGAGCATCTCGTCTACACCGTCGGCGTAGTGGAGGAGGTTCAGGAGCAGCAGCTCCTCGACGCCTTCGGCGCAAGCGTTGTCTTCGGCGGGAGCGTTGCAGAGTGGGAGGCTGACGGGGCCGCAGAATCCGGCCCGAGACCCGGCGAACTGGCGCTCAGCATCGGCCGGGACGTCTGCGTCACACTGACGCCCGTGGAGGTACGAGGGGGGAACCTGGGAACTCTCCCGCCACGGGGGGACCTAGTCAAGGCAGACGGGGACTCGCGGAGCCATGTCGAAGGGCCGACGGAGAGCGTCGACGGGGGCGAAGGGCTGGCAGAGTCTGTCGAGCAGGCGCTGGGGCCGGACATCGGTGAGGAACCGGCCCGGGAGCCTGTACCAGGCGTAGCAGAGCTTGACACGCCTGCGGAAGAAGCGCCGCCAGATGAAGCACCGTTGGCTGGGGCCAGCGACGCCGGTGGGAGCGGGCCCACCCGGCAACTGAGCCTCATTGAAACGGGAGTTGTCGACACCACACCAGAAGACGGCGAGGCTCCAGGGGCCGGCCCCCTGTTTGCCGTCCGCTGCTTCGGGTCGTTTCAGGTAGAGGCTGGCGGACGCGAAGTGACCCAATGGACCATCCAGAAGGCCCGGGAGCTTCTGGCCTATCTCATCGCTCGCGGCGGGAGCGCCGTACCGCGAGAGGAGGCGGCAGAGGCGCTGTGGCCGGAGGGAGACCTGGGCCAGATGCAGCACATGCTGTCCAACGCTGCCTACTACTTGCGGCGGGCCCTGAAGAGTGTGACTGCCGATGCTGACACCCAGTTCTTTGCTACGTCCGGGCAGCGCTATCACCTTCGGTCTGGCCTGTTTCGGGTGGATGTGGACGCCTTCGAGGGGCACCTCCGTCGCGCTGAGTCGCTCCACGGTGCCGACGCGCTTTCTGAATACGAGCGGGCGCTGGCCCTCTATCGGGGCGACTTGCTGGCGGGCGAACCGTACGAGTGGGCGGCCACGTACCGGCAGGAGTACCAGCGGAAGTTCATCGCGGCGGCCTACGCGGCCGCCCGTCTGGCTATGGACTGCCGTGACATCAGGAAAGCGACGGACTTCTACCGGGCGATCCTGGCTCGCGATCCTATCGACGAGGAGGCAGCACGGGGCCTCATGCGCTGCCACGCCAAGGCGGGGGACGTGAACGGCGTCCGCAAGGTGTACAAGGTGCTGGTGGAATCGCTACGGCGGGAGCTGGACGACGAAGAGGCCGAACCGCTGCCGGAGACGACGGCCCTCCTAAAGGAGCTGACGAGCTCGAGGTGATGCGGGGGCGGCCATGGCAGACGGTGCCTGCCATGGTCATGGTCGTCTTCCACCTTGGGCGCCCGCCTGATCACTCGAATTTGCCGGCCAAGCGACCCTAGGGACGCCACGTTGGCTGCCTACGCCAACGCGCTGCGGATGGGCAGAAGGAGCAAGGCAGTGGCAGTCGAGGAGGTCTCACAGCGGACAAACGTGCTGCGCCCCGGGCGCCCTCGAAAAGCGGCGCCGGAGCACGTCGGTATGAGGATATCCCGTGACGTTGTCAGTTGTTTCCAACTCACGCCGCCTTCAGCCAGCAGGTACAGGCTTTTCGTTTGCTCCTGCTCAGGCCGACTTGGAGGGAAGCAGCGATGAAGTCGCGACGGTTCAGCCGTAGAACTCCGGACTTTTAATCCGGGAGTCGTGGGTTCGAATCCCACCCGGCCCTCCAGAGGTGAAGACATGAATTCCGCCCTTCGGGGCGGCCTTCTCTTTCCCACCTGAACCGAAAAGCGCCCACCTGAATGCGCTTCAGGTGCGCTCCTGCGGTAGGATACCCTGGAGGGCGCACGCTGCAAGTCGGCGACCTGCCTCTATGAAGTCCTTGAGCGAGGCGTAGCAGACGTTGGGGCGGATACCCTCTCGGCGGCACAGCTCCCTCACCCACACCTCACCGCGAAAGCCTTCTAGCACAATGGGCACCTTCTCCTCAGGGGTAAACTTGCGCCGGGTGATTCTTCTCGCGTGACGGACAAACCGGCGGGTCTGTTCCGTCTTGACCTCTGCCTGGACCTCCGCTGGGGAACGCTCCTGCAGCACTGCCTGCTCTTTTCCCTTGGGCGATACCCTATCGTCCCCTGGGCAGCGAGAGCAAGCCTTGAGGTGTCCATTAAGAACTCCTTATGCAGATTCCGGAAGTTGCTGCCAACTCAGAGTTAAGCGGGGGTGGAGCCTGAGCACGCGTGACGCCTGATGACCCCGCGGCAAGAGAGGTCCTGCCGTCGGGGAAAGTTGCACAGGCTGAATTCCGTGCTCGCGTTCCCGGGAGGTTATGGAGGGCTTTCCGAACAAGAAGAAACCGCTTGAACGGGCAGGTCCTCTCCCGCGGGCAGAAGGGGCTCCCAAGTCCAAGGCAGGTTTGACAAGGGGTTGCCTCATGATCGATCATCTGGTCGTCAAGACCCCGCTGTGTAGGCAGCAAGAGCGGATCGCGTGTTGGGAGTATCCAGAGAACCTACGCAGAAAGTACGATTACCATTCGGCAGGCGGAAATGACTGTGAGGAAGCGGATTCTGGTAGTAGAAGACGAGCCTCATTATTCCGCTCTCATTCAAGGCCAACTTGAGAGAAGGGGGTACGAGGTCCTCCTTGCGCGTGATGGCCATGAGGCACTGCATTGCGTGGAACAGTACGCGCCTGACCTTATTATCCTCGACATAGAACTAGGCGACCCCAACCTGAACGGAATAGATGTTTGCAAGCGAATTCGCGGTCAAGGAAACAGAACCCCTATCATCTTTCTGACCGACAAGCGAAAAGACGTACGTGATCTGGAACTAGGCTTTGACGTGGGTGCCGACGACTACCTCCGGAAAGACCTGATAAGTGAGCGCGAGTTGGCGGCGAGGATCAGGTCTAAGTTGCCACCCCAAGTCATCGTCATTGATGACTACATGCAGATCGGCATCCCACAAAGAACTGTCAGCATCCTAAGGGAAGGACAATGGCGGGATGTTCACCTAACTCCCAAGGAGTTCGACCTTCTAAAGAAGCTGGTAGAGAACGCTGGGATACCTCTCGGCAAGACCACGCTGTTGGAGCAGGTCTTCGACTACCCCGACGACACCGAAACCGAGACGGTCAGAAAACATATCGCGGAATTGCGACGGAAGCTCGAGCCGAATCCCCGAGAGCCACGCTACATCCTCAATGTGCATAGCATAGGCTACAAGTTTAGGGACTTCAGATGACAGTATGGCGCTTCGGCTTCGTTGTCGTTGTTCCCACTGTGTACATGGACATCTTTTCCGCCCTTGCGCTAGCTTTCGGCCTATTGGGGTGTGGGGCGCTAGCTCTTTGGCTCTTCCAACGATTTCGTCGACAGCAGAGCGTTTCGCCGACGCCCGTTCCAGAAGATGCTGGCAAACCAGCAGAGGGGCTGTCCGAAGGGAGAGATAGTCCCTCGGCGGAATTCATCGGCCATCTGACCCATGAACTTAGGGCCCCTCTGGCTGCCATCAAGGGGTACGCAGCCGAAATGGGGGAGTGCACCATTGGAGAGGAAGGCATTTGGCGACGCCACCAGAAGATCATCCAAGAGGAGGCTGAAAGGCTAGCTCGACTCATAGATAAGCTTCATCGCCTCTGGCGCCTGGACAACCCCGAGTTTGTGCTGGACATGCAGCCGGTCAACGTAGCGAGGATTGCCGAAGATGCAATCCTCAAACTCACCGAGCAAGCCGAGAAGAAGCGCATTCAGCTAAACCTGCACGCCTCGCCAAGAATCCCTAGGACGCTGGGAGACCCTGAAGAACTGGAGCAAGTGTTGATTAACTTGCTCGATAATGGCATAAAGTACTCCCCTCCTGACTCCGTCGTGGACGTCCATCTTGGAGTCAGGGACGACGTCCTAGAGGCTCAGGTCTCCGACAAGGGGGAAGGTATCCCAGCCGAAGACCTGCCTCACATCTTCGACGAGACGTATCGGGCAAGGCACATGCGAACCCGGCTGGAGGGCGGCAGCGGCTTGGGCCTGCCGCTTGCCAAGAAGATTGTGGAGCAGCACGGGGGGCAGATCACGGTGGAAAGCACGCCCGGCAAGGGCAGCACCTTTACCGTTACCCTGCCTCTCCAGAGAATGGATTCCAAATCCTGATCTCAGGTCTCTCGGTCCCTGTCCCTGTTTCGCCGGAAACGGCCCCAATTGGGGAATGGCCAGTGGGCTCGGCTATCGACGCAAGCCTATTTTCGCTGTCATCGCCAGATCGTTCTGCGATCGTAAGCTTCCGGTAACGCCTCAGTAACACTCCTCCTGTATTGTTCCCTCGATGGACGGGATGACCGTCATGCGCTCAGCGAAATCGCTGGAAAGGAGGAGGACGAGATGGCGCTCAGTATTCTGATTGGTACCGCCATAGTGTGGGGAGTCACGGCCCTTGTGGTCATTCCACTGGCGCAGCTCCTGGCCAGACGCCGGCAAGTGGCCGCGGCATCGGCCGCAGGCCATTCCCTGGGGGAGAGCGAGGCAGCCCAGGGCGAGAGCTCGATACCAACCGACTGCTTCATCATGGCAGACGTCCTGGTTCTGAGCGTGGCCGGACTCCTCATCGGGCTGGCTTCTGGCTACTTCTTGCTGGGCTTCGCTTGGAGCTGGAAGCATTGGCCGGGGATCCTTTGTCTCATCACCCTCAGCGCGCTCGGTGCGGCATTGCATCCCTAGAAGCGCTGGCGATGGCGGGCGCTGAGAAGTCGGGCGTAAGATACGGGAGGTGACGCGACATGCCCAAGTTTAGAGGAACTCACGCCGCAACGGCGGACGCATCGGCCAACGGGAGCCGACCCAGATTCTGCACCGGATTTCTGGGAACGGCTTCGATTAGACCCGACAGGAGGTCAGTAATGGGAATTCCAGCACACGTTGGGCCCGTCAGAGGTGGTCGTCTGTCTCTTAGGCTCGTCGGCATTCTTGTCCTGTTGGCCCTTGGGCCTCTTCTCCTGGCGGCGTGCGGAGGGAGTGAGGAAGAGAAAGTCCCAGCTACGCCCACGAAACAGGCCCAGGCCAGGACAGCCACACCCGTAGCCACACGTACACCCGTCCCGCCGACAGCCACGCCCACGCCGGCCCCAGAGAGTGGTGTGAAGCTCCTGTTTGCCTACTCGCCTGGCTGTCCTCACTGCGCGTATCAGAAACCCATCATCACGGAATTCGAGCAAAGGCAGCCTGAGGTGGACGTGATATGGGTCAGATATGCTGACCTCAATAGTGAGCAAAGGACACTCGTTGAAGGCACAAGTGGGCATCCAGTCATGGTTTTCCACAGTGGGGACCACACGAGGCAGGTGGTTGGTGAGACCTCAATAGATGTTCTTGAACAGGAATACGAGGTATTCCAGGGACAGGTTGGAAAGACTGAAAAGTCAAAGACCAAGACTGGAAGCTACATCATTTGCCGTTGATCTGTCAGCCTATTGGGCTAGCGCAGACGAGGAGAGGGCAGGTAGTGGCCCTCCGCAGATGAAACGAGGGCAGAAATGGTGCAGCCAGACGGTGTCAAACGGAAACTGACAGAGAACCCCAAACTTGGCGTGCTTGGGTGGGGTCTGGCGGGCGGGCCCTATTCGACCCACGTGCCTAGCTCAATCCTGGGCGCCATCGGCGTTGCCCTATTCTTCGTGGGTGTAGTGAGATCACTGGCCGCAGGGGTGCCTTTCCTTGCGTTGCTGTTCTTCCTTGCGTCGGTGCTCTGCATCTGCGGTGGATACATGCGCTACAGTGGAGCGTATGACAGGGAGGAACGAGAGATGGTGGACAAGGGCTCTGAGTAGTCTATCTGATCGCCCAGGCTGATGCCCTCCAACCTGCCGCCAGTACAATCGGGACAAAGTGCTCGGACCGGGCTGACACGCCCTGTTGCCCCCCTTAGCTCGCAGGTCTCGCAATGCGTACTCGCGTCACCAGTGCTCCAAGAGATACCCGCTGGCATGCAGAGGCGGGAGGTCATTCGTCATGAGTATCGGCCCTTTTGAACTGCTGTTCATCGTCTGGATCGTGATGGTACTAGCCGCAGTGTGGCAACTTTCCGGAAAGCTGGGCTGGTCCCGCTGGCTCACCCTACTCGTATTCATCCCGGTTGTGGGACTCGTTTTCGTTATCGTTCTTACTTGGGAGGCTCTGCCATGGGCGGGGTATAGCCGCGCCCTTGTTTTGCTAGTGGTCGTCCCCGTGGTGAGCGGCCTGATGCTCGTCTGGCTGGCGTTCCGGCGATGGCCGGAGCGACCCCGAGTACCGAACAGACACTGACGGCGCGCTAGGCCGGCGACCAGTCGCATTTGACATTCTCCCCCGTGCGCGGCATCATGCAGCCGTCCTATAGTGTCGCGTCGCAGCTAGAATGACCTCTTTTCTGTCGCAGGTAGAATGTCCTCCAGAACCTGCTCCACGGTCAATGGGGCATCGCGGCGAACAAGGCCTTGTGCTCTGCTCATCGTGCGGCGGCGAGAGCCGGGAGGACGACAACTTCTGCACTCATTTTCGTGGGGAGAATTGTTCTCCCATGGTAAGGGTGTAGTAACACATCGGTAACGCACGCCCGCTATCTTCGGAACTAGGCTGGTTATAGGGCACAGAGATGAAGGTGCCGCCAATAGGGGGCAAGACAAGATGAAGGTCGGACGGTCGCTCGAGATGATGGGCGTCATGCTCCTTCTGGTCCTGCTTGCAGGTGGGTGCATCCGTTTTGAGATGTCCGAGGATACGCCCACCCCATCTCCAACTGGAACGACCCCTACGGCAACATCGGACCGCGAAGCAACGCCAACGCCGGAGCGGACATCAGCCATAGCGGAGCGCACACCGCTGCTCTCGCCGACGCCTGCCCCCACTGCAACGTCGCCACCAGAGGGCCCGGACGTTGAACGCTCGCCAAAGGTGCTTTGGCGCTTCCAGACGGGCGGGTGGGGTTACGCCCACCCGGAGGTGGCAAGCGGGGTTGTCTATGTGGGCAGCTACAACAACTACGTCTACGCCCTGGACGCCGCCACGGGGGAGGAGCGGTGGCGCTTCGAGACCGGCGGCTCGGTCTCGTCCCCGGCGGCAGTGGACGGGGTCGTCTACATTGGCAGCGGCGACAACTACGTCTACGCCCTGAACGCCGCCACGGGCGAGGAGCGGTGGCGCTTCGAGACCGGCGGCTCGGTCTCGTCCCCGGCGGTGGTGCAGGGGGTAGTCTACATCGGCAGCGGCGACAACTACGTCTACGCCCTGGACGCCGCCACGGGGGAGTGGCTGTGGCGCTTCCAGACGGGCTACGAGGGCCAGGCCGTTGGCCTCTCCTCCCCAGTGGTGGCGGAGGGTGCAGTGTACGTTGGCAGCGGGGACGGGCACGTCTACGCCGTGGACGCCGCCACGGGGGAACTGCGGTGGCGCCGCGACGCCGGGCGCTCGCTTCCCGCCCTGGTGGTGGCGGATGGGACGGTCTACACTGGCAGCTGGCTCGGTGGCGTACGCGCGCTGGACGCCGCGACGGGGGAGGAGCGCTGGGCCTTCGGAAGTGGCGTGGAAGGCCCACCCGCGGTCGCCAACGCCGTAGTCTATGTCGGCAGCTCCGACGGCGCTTACACTTTGAATGCGGTCACGGGAGAACAGGGCTGGCGCTTCCAGACCGGCGCCTGGTTCTCCTCACCAGTGATGGCAGAGGGGGTAGTCTATATCGCCGCCGACGATATCCCCGACGAATCCTACCTCTACGCTCTAGACGCTGCCACGGGGGTAGAGCGCTGGCGCTTCCAGACGGGCGGCCCGGTCACCTCCCCGGCCTCCTCCCCAGCGGTGGCGGCCGGAGTAGTGTACGTCGGGAGCGAGGACGGATACGTTTACGCCCTCGACACCACCGCGGTGGAGGAGCGCTGGGTGCCAGAACGCCCGTGAGCATCAGCGCCCTAGAAGTAGATCGCCCACTGGCGAAGGCGTCCGGCAGTGTCGAGCATGCAAGACCAACAGACGGCCGCCAAGGGAGGGGGAACACGATGAACGCAGCGAGCCTAGCGATGGCCCTTCTCTCTGGCGCCTGCATGACCCTCGTGGCTGCGTGCGGCGGCGGCGGTCCCTCTTCCACACCCACTATTGGGTCCACGACTTCGCCCGTTGTCGCTGAGCCCACCCCCACGCCAGACCTGCCGACAGTCACCCCTACGCTGTCCCCCGGACAGGGTGTGCAGACACTCTGCCTGGGCGTACAGCAATCCTACCCCGAGATTGAGGAGGAGTTCTTCCTGCCCATCGCCGAAACTCTCCAGCGCATCCTTGTTGGGTTAGGTGTGCAGGTAGTGGCTGAGGGAACACCCTGTGACGCTACCCTAACGATTGCTTTGATCGGCAACCCTCTTGGGACAGCCTACGGCAGCAGATACTTCTGCTACACCGGGGCGGAAGTTGACGGCCAGATGACGCTTACTACGCCGGGGAGCGCGCCGCTGACCGTGCCGATCGATGAAAGAGAACCCATGATGTCCGGGGTCATTTACTCCTGCCCTAGCAAGACGGAAGCCCCGTTCCATATTGTCTGGCGGAAGGCCGTGCTCGACGCTCTGGCTAATCTGTCGCCGCCCCACGAGGTCTTTGTTCAGGCCCTGAGTGACGAAGACTACTGGGTACGCTTCTACGCCGCCAGGGCGCTGGGGGAGATCGGGCCGGAGGAAGGAGTAGTCCCCGCCCTCATCCAAGCCCTGGGAGATGAAGAGAGGGCAGTGCGAGAGAACGCCGCGTGGTCCCTGGGGAAGATCGGGCGGGAGGCGGTGGATGCCGTACCCGCCCTCGCCCAGGCCCTGGGAGATGAACACCAATGGGTGCGAGAGGCCGCCGCCTGTGCGCTGCGGGACATCGGGCCGGAGGCGGTGGAAGCGGTCCCCGCCCTCATCCAGGCGCTTGAGGATGAAGACTTGCCGGTGGGGCATCCCGCCGCCGAGGCGCTGGAAGCCATTACCGGGCAGGATTTCGGCGAGGACGCCGACCGCTGGCGGCAGTGGTGGGAGGAGCAGTAGGCTGGCGGACGGACAGCGAGGGAAGGGGAGCACAATGAACAGAGCGACCTTAGCGATGGTTCTTCTCTGTGGCGCATGCATGGCCCTGGCTGCGTGCGGAGGTGGCGGCGCCAGCGTCCCCACGTATTCCGACATCTTGGATACTTATCCGTCTGGGACTCAACTGTGCCGCGCGGAGGCGACGATAGTGGGGCAGACGGAGGGCAAGATCATCTTCCATTTTCCTCCTGGCTCCTCGGGCATAGAGATCGTGAACGGCGAACCGCAATACCGGTGCTATGGCGCAAAGCTTACTGTCGGTGACGCGACCGTGACCCTTGGTGGTGAGACCTATGAGCCGGGGACCAAACTCACTTTTGACAAGAACCTCGAATTGATCGCGGTCTCGACCTGGGATTGAACGAGAAGAGCTAGAGCTCTCCTCGCGGGGCTCTCATAGCTGGGGCTCCTGACTTCAGCCGAGGAGGCACATGATGCGAGAGCAAAGAGGCGAGTCGGCTCTCTTATTTACGGTAGGCATGGTTGCCATGTGCGTAGCGGCTCTCGTAGCGGCGGGTTGCAGCGGAGGAGGAGAGGCTCAACCCGCGACTCCGTCCGCAACCCAAGGGACACAAGGCGAGCCTGAGTCCCCAACCGCAACGTTGACAGCGGAGCAGGAAGAAGCACTTCAGGCCAGTATTGCCGCTCTGCAGGACGAGGACCCCGCCGTCCGGGCGCAGGCAGCGCAGACGTTGGCGTACACCGACTACGGCCAGGCCGTGGAACCCCTGGTAGCGGCGCTTGCCGACGAGGTCGCGGATGTTCAAGCAAAGGCCGCGGAGGCGCTCGGTACCCTTGGGGACCAACGAGCGGTCGAACCGTTGATCGCGTCGCTTGGGGACGAAGATGCGAATGTCCGAGCAAACGCTGCGGCCGCCCTGCGGGACATAGGCGATGCGCGAGCAGTCGAACCCCTTATCGAGGCCCTGCAAAGCGACCCTTCGGCAGATGTCCGAGACGAGGCGGCGTACGCACTGGGCGAGATTGGGGACGTCCGGGCCGTCGAACCGTTAGTTGCTGCCCTTGCGGACGAGGACGAGGATGTCGCCTGGCAAGCGGAGGTGGAGTTGACGAAGATTGGGGACCCGGGTGTAGAACTCCTGATCGCCGCGCTGCAAAA
>JAUYDU010000202.1 GCA_030691665.1 Chloroflexota bacterium | reverse complement strand
GGTGTCCAACCGCATGAACGAGATCATGAAGGTGCTCACTGCCGCCGCTGCCATCTTCCTGCCCCTGACCCTGGTTTCGGGCATCTACGGCATGAACTTCAGCCGCAACACCTGGCCGGACCTCGATGCCCCCTGGGGGTTTGGGCTGGTCATCGGACTGATGGTGACCATCACCGTCGGCATGCTGGCCTACTTCCGCTGGCGGCGGTGGGTGTAGCGGGGAGACGCGTACGTGTTGCCAACCGATACCTCAGAGGCGAGCCAAGGCTCGCCTCCGCGTGCTTGCCGCGGAGTGAAAACCGTGGGCGAGCAGACTCTACCTCCAGAATTGGCGAGCGAAGCTCAAGCCTGTCTTCGGGTGAACCGCACATGTTTGCGCGTCCGCATCGCCTTGGCGTCCGAGGACACGATGCTGATTGACCCGTCGGTTTCAAGCACGGCCATCCGCACGTCCTTCACCTCGGCCACGCCGTGCTCGCGAATGGCCATCAGCACATCGTCCTCATCCAACCCCTCACGGCGCAGGTGCTCCCGCACCAACTTCCCATCGTTGATCAGCAAGGTAGGACTGCCCTCCACGGCCCGCCGTAGCCAGGGGAGCCGCACCCGTGCCTCGGCCACGCCGTAGTTTCCCACGATGAGCACCCCCGCCGCGATGAGCCCGCCCGTCACCGATGTGTCCGGCCCCACCATCGCGTTCTGGACCGCGTTGGCGATCAGCAAGATCACCACTAGATCGAACGGAGTCATCTGGCCCAGCTCCCGCTTCCCCGCTAGGCGCAGGCCTAGGAGGAGGGCGAGATATACGATGACCGTGCGCGCCACAATGCTCCAGCCGTTGACATCCAGACTGAACATGTCGTTTTCCCCCTCAACACGTGCTCCCTCGGCCGGACAGACGCCTGCCAAGGGCCTTGGCCGTTTCGAACAGATTTTACGCCCTGTGTCGGGAGCAACGCTATCTGGAGGCGGTATGAAAAACGCTCGAAACCTGATACATCTCGAGAAACGTTCGTGTAAACTCTCACGGGCAATCCCTGCCAAACCATGCGACTGACGCGGGCCCGCCGCCGCCTCCGAGAGCTCGCCGGCGACGCCTGGAGCCTGCCGGGGCCGGGCGTGGTCACCGGCGCCTCCGACGACGACCCCTCCGGCATCGTTACCTACTCGCTGACCGGCGCGGAGACAGGCTATCGCCTGCTCTGGATGAGCGTGCTCACGCTGCCGCTGAACGCGACTGTCCAGAACATGTGTGCACGCATCGGGCTGGTCACCGGCAGCGGGCTCGCCTCGGTGTTGCGCCGTCACTACTCGCAGCGACTGCTCCTCGTCCTGGCGGCCCTGCTCCTCGTGGCCAACACCGTGAACATCGGCGCAGACATTGCGGCGGTCGCTGCCGGCATAGACCTGCTGACAGGGGTGCCGGAGCACGTGGTCGTCATGCCCGTCGGTATCGCGATCGCCACGACAGAGATCTTCGTCCCGTACCGCGTCTTCGCCAACTACCTCAAGATCCTTACCCTTGTGCTGTTCGCCTACGTGGTTGACGCGTTCTTCGCCGGACCGGACTGGGGCAGGGCGCTTAGAGCGACGCTGATTCCAGAGATACAGCTGAACCCCGCCTTCATCACTACGGTCGTCGCTGTCCTGGGCACAACGATCTCGCCCTACCTGTTCTTCTGGCAGACATCCGAAGAGGTGGAGGAGATGCACCGCCGCCACATCGCCGCGGGCGACGAGCGGGAGCTACGACGCGCACAGTTGGACGTAGACGTCGGGATGCTTTTGGCCAACATTGTGTTTTACTTCATCGTGCTGACGACGGCAGCAACGCTGTTCCCGGCGGGTGTGCACCATATCAATACTGCGCGCGAGGCCGCCGAAGCCCTGCGGCCGCTCGCCGGTAGCAAAGCGACGATCCTGTTCGCCATCGGCCTCGTCGGCACGGGGTTGCTCTCGATCCCGGTACTGGCTGGTTCGGCCGCCTATGCCGTTGCCGAAGTGTTCGGCTGGCGCGAGGGGCTTGAAGAGAAGCCGTCGCAGGCCCCGCAGTTCTACCTCGTGATCGCTTTGGCGACCGTCATGGGGCTAGGGATCGCGCTGTCGGGCGTCGGCGCTATCCGCGCGCTGTTCATCGCCGCCGTGGTGAACGGGGTCATCTCACCGGTGCTGATCGCGGCGATCGTGGTCGTCAGTAACGACGAGCGCGTCCTCGGACGCCATCGCAACGGCCGTCTCTCGAATGTTCTCGGAATCACAACAGTCGCAGTCATGGGGCTGGCCGCCATCGGCATGCTGATCACGTTCCTCATCAGCTAGCGCCCTCGCGACGACTTTCCCGGCTATTGCTAGTCAGGGGCGGCTTCCCCTCTTGACAAGCTCCCCGTTTGCTGGTATGTTAGTGAACACTCACTATCATGACGACGCGAGCCAAAAGGCGACCAGCTCAGCAGAGAAAGCGCCTCATCCTGGAGACCGCTCAGGCGGTGTTCGCCGCCTCCAACTACACCAAGGTCGGCACCGCCGAGCTAGCCAAGGCCGCCGGCATCTCCGAGCCCGCCCTGTACCGCTACTTCTCCAGCAAGAAGGAGCTGTTCATCTCCACCCTCGAGGCCACCGCCGCCAGGCTCCTCGATATCTGGGAGCGCATCGCCAGCGAGGTGGTCGACCCCCTGGAGATCATCCGGGCCATCGGCCTCGGCTACTACGACCACCTGCGCAGCCGCTCGCCCGTGATCAAGCTCCTCTTCCAGGCCATCTCCGAGGCCGACGACGAAGACATCCGCCAGACCCTCCACGACAACTTCGCCTCCTTCATCCGCTTCCTGGAAGAGACCATCACCGAGGGCAAGAGGCGGGGGCTCATCCGCCCGGACGTGGATACCACCGTCGCCGCCTGGCAGTTCATGGCTACCGGCCTGGCCCTGGACGTGATTCACCTGCTGGGGTTCGACGAAGAGATCGACCGGCGCAGCGTAGAAGATTGGGGAAGGCTCTACCTGGAGTCTATTCGGGAGAAACCCATTGGAGCAGACAAGCCTGAAGGCCGCCTCGCTGCTGGAGGAACGGTGCCTCTGTGGGAGTCTCCTCGCCAAGGTCTCCCCTGACGGGGTGGAGATCCTCTGCCGCCGCTGCAAGAGGATCCACCTCATTCCTTGGCAGGGAGAAAGGACAGAGGCCGACGCCCTCAGGGGGCAGAGGGTGGGCCTGAGCCGCTAGAAGCCGAGGCCAGAGGTAGCGAATCCAGAGCCCAGGACGACCCGCCTTAGGCGGGCCCTGGGCCTTTGATTTTCCTTCTGGCGGGGGATAAGGAAGCGATGATGAGCGCCCTGCCAGTCCTGTCGGACGAGCAGGAGAAAGAGCTTCTCCGCAGGTGCTGGTACACCCACGATGCCCGCTGGTTCATGAGCGTCGCCCAGGAGTTCAGCCTGGAGGCAGCCAACAAGCTCAACCGGCAGGTGTGCCGCGGTTTGGGCAGGACGGAGGGGCGGCGCCTCCTGGAGGCATTCGAAGTCTCGCAGGTGGACAGCCTGGAGGA
>JAUYDU010000184.1 GCA_030691665.1 Chloroflexota bacterium | reverse complement strand
CAGCCTCGCCTGCTCTCGCTCGCTCAATGTCAGTCCTTTCATTGACTGACATTATCCCTTGGCAATTAGTCACTGACAGAATCGTATGACAACAACACCTGCTCGGGCATCGTAGGCGTCCACCGCCCCCTGGGCCTCAAGCTCCAGGGTGGTGACCAGCACGGCGTAGTAAGCTCCACCAGGCTTGTCCTCACTGGGGGTCCGCACTACGTACTGGCGGGTTGGCCGCCCCAGCTCCACAGGAGTGGATACAGCCCCAACATACCTACCATGGCTGGTGGTGGGCAGCCACCCTCACTCCGGCCGCCAGCTTCCGCGCCCGGGCGCCCGACTTCATTTCCCCAGGAACTGGTAGCCCCGGCAAAGGAGCCAACGATGGCTCTCCTCTGCCCCAAAGCCAGAGTCCAGCCGGACCACCACCAGCGCCCGCTTCTCGACGGTGCTGATGCCCAGCAGCCGCTCCATCTGCGTCACCGCCTCCTGCAAGAGGATCAGACCGCTGGCCGCTTTCCCCGACACCACCCGCTCATACACCACCTCCTGCTCGGGGGCTGTGCGTACTCGGAGCAGCTTCCTCCCTGTCTTGGAGCGCTCCCTCCCCATATACCCACGCTCGGACCCCTCGGCCCGGGCACTGGCGGGCAAAGGCGTCAGGTCGATGTCCACGGTGAGGGACTTCCCTTCTTCCAGACGACGCACAGCGGGAGAGTAATGGAGGAAGAGCGCTTCCGTCACTCCTCTCAGCCCCTGGACGCTCTCCGCTGTAGCAGCGTCCAGCGTGTCCTGGAGGGTGGCCGCGACTGGACAACAGTGCGAATCTACCCCACTTTCGAAGTGCGCCCGACACCATAGTGGAGCACGCCCAAGGCCAAAAGCGCCCAAGGCACCGATGTCACATATTGACGGAGTGTGTGGTCTCGGTAGCATCAGGGCGAGGGGCGGTGTGCCTCGCTGCCCCACTCCCGTAGCGCAAAGGTTCCAGGCGCCACGCGGACGAACACTTGCGTCTCCTTCCTCAGGAACTCGTGCACCGCCTGGGCGGTGGAGGGCTCCTCCAGCCTCTGGTTCAGCCGCTCCTTGATGTCCCGCACGTGCAGCGGTGTCCCAGCCTGCCTGAGGACCTGCATCAACTGCACCAGCTTGTGCCGGGCTCGTCCGCAGAAGCACCAGCCGTCCTTCGTAACCACCACTCCCGGGCAAACTCGGACCACCCCCGCCACAAAGGCCCCGTCCAGCCTGGGGCTCGGCAGCCTCTCCACAAGCATGTTGGTGAGACGGTCCAGGCTGAGGCCCGCCCTGGACTCCCTGAGCGTCGAGATGCAGAGCGCTTCGATGGCTTGCACAGCTCCTACCGGACAGGCTCGCAGGGCCCACACCTCGCCTCGCCCCACCCTCACCCTCACCACCCGCTGGTCCAGCCTGTGCAGGAACCGCACCAGGCCTTCTGATGGCTGGTGATGGGGCAGCGCCCTCCTGCGTAGCGCCTCCATGACCTCCTCGAAACGGGCGACGCCGCCAGCCTCCGTCAGCGCGTCTACTAGGGGCTGGGTGGCCCACCGGGTCAGCTCATCCTGGTACCGTAACCTGGCGATGGTACCAGCCTCGATCACCCGCACCCGCTCTCCCGTGATGCCCAAGCGCTTGCCAGCCTGGCGGAGGGAGAGGGGCGCCCCACCCTGGAGGCCGTAGCGCAGCGATAGCACCCGGCGCTGTCTTTCGGACAGGGCCGACAGCAGAGTAGTCAGGCTCTCCTGGGACGGCTCGGCTAGCAAGGACCCTCCGTCCGTAGCTCGGAGCCCCCAATGGGGCGTGTGGAGTCCCGCTGGAGCGGGACGTGTCGGAGCAGTTATGGCAGAGGCCCTGGGCTGGCTATGCTCCCCTGACCTTGCGAAGGAACTCCCGCCCCGCCAGGGACACCAGGTCGGTGATGCTGGTGGCCCTGGATGGCGGTGCCTCAGTACTGGTGAAGATTGGTGAGCACATCCTACGTCCTCTACGCATCCCCAGTCAACCCGTCTGTGTGGCAACGACCCAGGACGCTGCACATCATGAACGATTGTGCAGCCAGGGCTCTTCCGCAAATCTGATGACCAAGGGATAGGTTGGCAGAGAACCAGCGGCTGCCCGGCGGACCGCTCACCCCCGTGGTTATCCACCGCTGGCCAACTGGTGGCGCCCACGTAGTTAGCCCGTGTCCCACCTTACTCCCAACACCCTGCATCTGGCAAGCATGATGAGCGCCTCAAAGACTCTGCTGGCTACCCGCATGAGCATCCTTCCCCCGTGGCTTACCGCCCGCCCTATGTGAGTGAACACGGCGTACCGCAACCGCTTGGGCCTCGCCCTCCTGTACTCCGGGGGCAAGGCCACAGCGTTCAGGAGTTCCAGCAGGTTATGGGTCAGCACCTGAAGCATGAGCCAGGCGGCGTTGGCGCCGTGCTTGGCGCTGGGATACACCCCTGCCCCAAGCTCATTGGTCAGAATGTGGTGGGCGTGCTCGATGGTCCCGGCCTTCCCTCGTTGCCACTCCAAGAGAGTCTCCCCATCCACCTCCCACCGGTTGGTCACCACCGCGAAGTGGCGCGCCATGCTCCCCTCCGGTCATGGCTCCCCTCGCTGTTGCCCACGCCTCCGACGCCCTCTGCCCCCATGTGGCTTCATACCCTACCTGAACGGTTACCTTTGGATTAATGACAACCGAAAGCCCACTCTAGGCTCCAGATGGTGTCGAGCGATGAAGCACGTGTCAGGCGTGTCTACGGCCCGTTTGTAACTTGCCTGGGGTATCCTTCCTCCATCGGCATGTTGACGTCAAGGGACTATGTCAGGCCTAAGTGTCAAGCGATTTTGTCAGTCGGTCTCCCGATTATGATGTCAAGGCCATGAGTTCCGCGATTCCGTCGTCGCTGTAGCTGCCGGCC
>JAUYDU010000158.1 GCA_030691665.1 Chloroflexota bacterium | reverse complement strand
CAGGGCCATCAAGCACGTTGGCCATGCACCTCTCCAGCATCGTAGGCGTGGCCAGCCTGGCATCCTCGTTCAGGAGGCGCATGATGAGCCGCAGCCCCTCGGTCAACTCTTGACTCGCAACCATACTCCACTCCCTTCTATCTCGGTCCCCTTGTGTACAATGACGGTGCCTGCGTCCCTCACGGGCCGCAGAATCCCCCGAAGATTACTCCGAGAGAACTTCGCCACCGGCTCCATGCGTCCCCGGCTTTGTCGGGGACAACTCCTCGGCGGTGCGGACCCCCAGCATGGCCAGGAGCACAGGAAGGTTGCGCCAGAGGTTGCGAACTAGAGCCTTCACGCTCTCCTGGTCCTCCCCCCTGAACTCCAGCTCCAGGGCGCATCGCTCGGCGTCCATGGTCACTTTGGCCTCGATGCCCCTCATGGCGCGGCCGAACGCCTCAAGCTGCTCCTCAGAGATGGTCTGCACGGCGCTGGGCCTTTTGGGCTCGATCTTGAGGGCCCCCTCGGCCACCTCGATGTGCACCTCGTCGCCCTTCTGCAGGTTCCACATCTCGGCCACCTCGTTGGGGATGCAGACGTAGAGGCTATTCCCCGACTTCATCAACCGCTTGTCCATGGCCAGCTTACCGACGTCGCCCACGGCTCTCACCTCCATCTATACTAGTAGCCTATACGCATCCCCTGCCCCCTGTCAAGGGGTGGCTTCCGGCAACCTGGCTTGCGGGGTTCAGCGGCTTCGGCGACCATGGAGCCCACAGGCTCCACCAGGGGGCTGCGTCCCCCTTCTCGGTTCCCCGGGCGTGCAGCATGACAGACATCCCGCACCATGTGGGCGCGGTCCACGGTGGGCCTGACTCTTGGCACGGGGCGCCTGCCTCCGCTACACTGGGGCCCGAACCTTACGGAGGACTTGGCCAATGGGCGATACGTGGATCACGGACATCACGCACTTTGAGGACCTCCCACCCGACCTCAGCAAAGGGCCAGCCGGAAGGATAGCGCGGTACTTCGGCTCCATCGTATCCGCCGCCTCGGTTTCGCCTGTCGGCAGGTGGGTGAATGTAGCCCTCTGGTGCCGGCGCCGGCCTGGGAGGAAGCTGTGCCCCGGCCACATCCGTCTGCGCCGCCTGGAGCCTTCAGGCCCCGTTGAGTGGCATTGCTCCTCCTGTGGCGACCGGGGACTAATCTCCAACTGGCAGGGATCGAGCTGGGACCTGAGCCGCGAGGGCGAGACCGAAGGGGAGCGCCGCGAGATGCTGGTGAGCAGGGAGGAGCACAGGGAGCTGCGCAGGATGGTGGCGCTGGATCCGGAAAGCCAGCGGGTGGTGGATGGAACCGTGGTAACCACGAGAGGCATCGTCATGCGGGGCACCGAAGAGGAGTTGGACGACCTGCTTGGCTGCGTCGCCTTCGAAGCGAACCACGAGGAGAACCGGCGACGCCGGAGGATATTGGACGGCGTCTACGAGAGGGTCGAAGCCATCCTCGATCGGCGGCGCCAAGGCGGTGAGGAATCCACCCCGGGGCGAAAGGGCAGCGGCCCGACTCTGCCTCCAACGGTGGAAGCCTTCCTGCGGAGATTGGAGGGGCACCCCGGACAGGGCTGAGGAGGAATGTGCCGATGGACCCGATACCCGCGGAGGTGGTGGAGCGAACGTGGAAGAGAATCGGAGAGCTCTCGGTTTGGAGGGCCCCCAAGTTGGTAGGCCGCATGTAGAAACAACAGCCCGTGGCGCTCGCCTATCTTCTGACGGTGAACCACGACATCCTCAACCAGGATGAACGGGAGCTGCTTTTCTACCTCGGCGTGGTCGTCTGGCAGGCGATGTCCCAGGGGGCCAGCCTCTACCCCGGGTCACCGAGAAGGCGCTCGACGAGGCGGAAGAGCGAAACCTCAGGATGGTGGAGTACCTGAGGAGCGGGTCGGAGGCCGGGTTCCTGGAGGCCACCAGGACAATGCTCACGTCCTATGGACAGCCGGAGGTATTCAGGTTCGTCGTTGAGGCTCTCAGGGAGGAGCCCGAGGAAGGATGCGTCATCCGGAACGAGAACATCGGAATCATGCTGCTCGACCTGAAGACCCTGATAGACTGCTTCGACAGGTAATGCTGATTGCAGCCAGACAGGGTCCACCTCACCGCTTGCAGTGTCCCAACTACCACCGACGCTCCGATGGCCTCGAGAAGCTTATCGTCCGTCTCGCTCTCCCTGTACCCAGCCGCCATCGGGCCCTCCTGTCAGCATTCCACACGTCAGGGATAGGGTCTCCCCATCCGGAACATAGCTGTGCCACAGCTCGGGCAGACGCCTCGGGTCCCCAGCCTCCCGTTCTTCGTGGTTACTTGCTGGGCGTCCCTCATCTCCTTGATGGCCCGGCACTTAAAGCAGTAGGCTTGAAGCAATGGGCTTGGCATGGCGCCCTCCCTGGGGCTGTTGGGGCCATTCTACATCTCAGATCCGTCCCGGTAAGCCACTCCGAGAAGGGGGCTGTCACCGCCGTCACGGGCCCGCCCGCATCAGGGCCTGGGTGAGCTTTCATCATCACCGGGGTATGGCGAGCCGGCCAGGACCTTGTTCACCAGTGCTACGCTGAAGGCTTCGGGGTCGAACGGGCCGCCCAGCCATTCCAGCAACTCCTGATGCTGTTCGTGCTCAGGGTCGCGGATGGCTTCCAACAGCTCCTCATACCCCCAGACGCCGCCGCAGTCCTCTGGAGGGCAGGCACGCCGCCCAGCCAGACAGACCGGATAGCGTTTGCCCGCCTCGGCGGCGAGGGACTTCTCTATCCGGACCTCGTGCTCCCAGCTATCGCCAAAGTCGTACACGTAGGTGAACCTCGTTCCCGCAGAACGAAACACCTGGCCCAATCTGATCCTGGTCGAGTCCTTCATGTCCAGGTCCGGAAGGGGATCGCTGTACTCGTCGCCCCCGATGGTGAACTGGTAGAGGTGGGAGTTCTCCCACCCCATGGCCGCCTGCAGCACCAGGTGGAGTTCGTGCAGAGTGACATCTCGCACCAGAAAACGCCTCCACACCGGTGGGCGGACGCCCTTCAACGTCACCTTGACTTGATAGACGAGCTCCTTCCCCTGCTCCGTTGCTGGCACTTCGTATGCTCCTCTCCCTGTTCCGCTGCAGAAAACGGCGTTGCGACCTCTGCCTCTGCCCACATCATACGCAGCCATTGGAGAGGCCACAAGACGCCCTCTTGAACCGCCAGACCCCCCGAACCATGGGCACTCATCAACCCCTCGTCTGATACCAAGGGAGGGCGTTCCGCTACAATGGGCCGATGATGCCCCGCCCTCACCGGTACATCCTCCACGCCGACATGGACGCCTTCTACGCGTCGGTGGAGCGGCTGGACGCCCCCAGCCTGGAAGGGGTACCCCTTGTTGTTGGCGCCCCTCCGGAGCAGCGTGGTGTCGTGGCTGCGGCGTCCTACGAG
>JAUYDU010000114.1 GCA_030691665.1 Chloroflexota bacterium | reverse complement strand
GTGGACGCCCTGGGCCACGTGGCTCTGGGCTACGCCTCGGCCTCCGCCGGGCCGCTGGGCCGGGCCCTGTGCAGACGCTACGGACGATGAGCAGGAATCTTAGCGGGAGGCAAAGAGATGGTGCAAGTAAGTAGCCTGGGGGCGTGTCTTGTGACTGGCGGCGCCGGCTTCATCGGCAGTCATCTGGCGGAACGGCTATTGGCGGCGGGCAACGGGGTAACAGTCTACGACAATCTTTCCCTGGGCAAGAGAGAATGGATTGAGCACCTGTTCAGCGAGCCGCGCTTCCGTTTCATCGAGGCGGACCTGCGGGATATGGACGCCCTGAAGGAAGCGATGCCCGGGCACGACCTGGTGTTTCACCTCGGGGCTAACACGGATATCCCCAGGGGTAACCAGGACACGCGCATAGACCTGGAGAACGACATCATCGCCACCTACAACGTCTTGGAGGTCATGAGACAGCTCAGGGTGCGCAAGCTCCTCTTTGCCTCTAGTTCCACTGTGTTTGGAGAGCCATCGGTCCGTCCCACTTCCGAAGTTGTGGGCCCCTTGCTGCCGATCTCGCTGTACGGCGCGGGCAAGCTGGCGTGCGAGGGCCTGATCAGCGCCTATTGCCATCTCTTTGGCATGCAGGCCTGGATATTCCGCTTCGGCAACGTGGTGGGGGCGAGGATGGGGCACGGCATCCTTCACGATTTCATCGCCAAGCTGCGGCAAAACCCCAAGGAGCTGGAGATCCTGGGCGATGGTAATCAGGAGAAGAACTACTTCTTGGTGGAGGACTGCATCGACGGCATCCTGTTCGCGTTCAGCAATGGCAAGGCTAGGGACTGCGACGTTTTCAACCTGGGCTGCGACTCCACGGTTACTGCCACCGAGATCGCTCACATTGTAGTGGAGGCGATGGGTCTTTCCGATGTCCGGTTCGCCTACACGGGCGGATACCGGGGCTGGCCTGGCGACGTGCCTGTGGTCATCTATGACGTGGACAAGATCAAAGAACTGGGCTGGCGAGCCAAACACACCTCGGCAGAGGCCGTGCGCATAGCAGCCAGACGCCTGCTTGACAGCGGGAGCTAGTCCGGAGAGGGCAAGGCCTGTGGGTGCACAAAGAGGCAGCGTGTGTGTCATCGGCATCTGGCACCTGGGCGCGGTGACTGCGGCTTGTCTAGCCGACCTGGGCTACACGGTGGTGGGTGTGGACAAGGATTCCGATAAGGTGGAGGCCCTCAATCGCGGTGTGCCACCGCTATTTGAGCCCGGGCTACAGGAGATGATGGCGAAGAACATCGCCGCTGGCAGGCTCACCTTCACCTCCGATCTGGCAGAGGCTCTTGGTGGTGCTTCCTACGCTCTCATCACCTATGACACGCCCGTGGACGATAACGATGAGGTGGATCTGTCGGGGATCTTCGCCGTCGCTGAGGACTTGGCCGGCCACTTGGGCGACGGCGCTACCATCATTGTCAGCAGCCAGGTGCCCGTCGGCACCTGCGAGGAGATAGCAGCGGCGGTGCGCCAGGCGAATCCATCCCTGAACTTCGGCATCGCCTACACCCCCGAAAACCTGCGGTTGGGGCAGGCGATACAGCGCTTCAAACAGCCGGAGATGATCGTCATCGGCGCGGACAGTGAGGCGACGTTGCAGCGGGTGGAGCAGCTCCTGGCTCCTATCGAGGCTCCCAGGGTGAGGGTTGACCTGCGCACCGCCGAGATGACCAAGCACGCTATCAATGCCTTTCTAGCTACCTCGATCACCTTTGCCAACGAGATCGCCAATCTGTGCGACGAGGCAGGAGCCGACGCCCTGAGGGTGGCTGAGGCCCTCCGCCTGGACAGCAGGATCGGTCCCGGTGCGCCGCTGCACCCCGGCCTAGGGTTCGCTGGCGGTACTCTGGCCCGCGACCTGAAGGTGCTCCGCCGCCTGAGCGAGCGGCATGGCTACGAGGCTTCCCTGATCAACGCTGTGCTTGCCGTCAACGAGCGGCAGAACGGCGTGGTAGTCGGAAGGCTCAGGCGCATACTTGGCTCATTTGATGGTCTCAGCGTGGGCGTTCTAGGGCTAACCTACAAGGCGGGCACCAGCACCCTGCGCCGCTCCGCTGCCCTGGAGATCATCCGGGCCATTGCCACCGACGGAGCCGCCGTCAAGGCTCACGACCCCAAGGCCGACCCGGAGGAAGTACGTCTCCACGGCGGCTTCACCTTCTGCGATGACCCCTACGCTGTGGCCGAGGGCAGCGATGCCCTGGTCCTGGTCACCAATTGGCCCCAGTTTCGAGAGCTAGACTTCCCCCGTATCCGATCGCTGATGCGGAATCCCGTGCTTCTGGACGCCCAGAACATGCTGGACGCCGATCGAATGGCCGAAGCCGGCTTCCGCTACATCGGCGTGGGCAGGGGCGGTCGGGAGAGGCCGGCATGAGGGTGGGCATCATCGGTGCCGGGCTCCAGGGTCGACGGCGGGCCCCTGTGCTGCGCGACTTCCCGGACACCGAGCTGGTGGTGATCAGCGCTGCTCACTTGGAGTCGGCCAAGCGCTGGGCCGACAGCATGGGCTGCGAGGCGGCGGTGGGGTGGGAGCCGGTGGTGGAGCGAGACGACGTGGACGTAGTCCTCGTCTGCACGCCGCCCCACCTGCACGCTGCTATCAGCATCGCGGCCATGCGCCGGGGCAAGCACGTCCTGTGCGAGAAGCCCCTTGCCCGGACGCTTGAAGAGGCCCAGGGCATGGTGGCAGCGGCGCGGGAGAGCGGCGTCACGCTCAAATGCGGCTTCAACCATCGCCATCATCCGGGCATCCAGCAGGCGCGGCAATGGTTCGATAGCGGCGTCATCGGCGAGCCGATGTTCGTCCGCTGTCGCTACGGCATCGGCGGCCGGCCGGGCTACGAGCAGGAGTGGCGGGCGAACCCCGAGGTGGTGGGTGGCGGCCAGCTCATGGAGCAGGGGATCCACGCTGTAGACCTGGCCCGCTGGTTTCTAGGCGACTTCGTCCAGGTGATCTGCCTCGTCGGCACCTATTTCTGGAAGATGCAGCCCCTGGAGGACAACGCCTTCGCCCTGTACCGCACCGCGGGGGGCGCCGTAGCGTCCATTCACTCCAGCCTGACCCAGTGGAAGAACCTCTTCTCCTTCGAGCTGTACGGGCGGGACGGTTACATCGCCGTGGAAGGGCTGGGGGGCAGCTATGGCACGGAACGAGCGGTGCTGGGCAGGCGCGACTTTGCAGCGCCCTTCGGCGAGGAGGTTATCGAGTTCCGTGGCGGCGACTGCTCCTGGCATGACGAGTGGAAGGAGTTCGCGGCCGCTGTGCGGGAGGGCCGCGAGCCTCTGGGCAACGGCCAGGATGGGCTGGAGACCCTGC
>JAUYDU010000081.1 GCA_030691665.1 Chloroflexota bacterium | reverse complement strand
TGGTGCTGGCCCTGAAACGGGAACTCGGCGACGGCATTGTCATCTCTCTGCCCAGCCTACGGGTGGACAGCTTCTCGGTGGAGATGGCCGAGGCGGCGGCGGGGCCGGGCAAGCACACCATTACCTTCGCCCCCGAGGCGGCCAGCCAGCGCCTGCGCCTGACCATCAACAAACTGGTAGGCGAGGAGGATGTCCTGCGAGCGACGGAGGCGGCCTTTTCGCGGGGCTGGACTGGCATCAAGCTGTACTTCATGGTGGGCCTGCCCACGGAGACGATGGAGGACGTGGAGGGCATCATCGACCTGGCGGCCAAGGTCAAGGAGATAGGGCGTCGCTATCATCGGGGCCGGGCCAGGGTGCGGGTGAGCACCTCTACTTTCATCCCCAAGCCTCATACGCCGTTCCAGTGGGCGCGTCAGAACACCGCCGAGGAGCTGGCTCCCAAGCACGAGCTCCTGCGCACGGGATGCAAGCGGGCCGGCCTGGAGTTCTCCTGGGAGGACCCGGAGCACAGTCTGTTGGAGGCGGTCATCTCTCGGGGCGACCGCCGCCTGGGGCGGGCGATCCGGCGGGCCTGGGAGCTGGGCTGCCGGTTCGATGCCTGGCACGAGCAGATGGACTGGGGCCGCTGGCAGCAGGCCTTCGAAGAGTGCGGCCTCGATCCTGCCTTCTATGCCCAGCGGGAGCCTGGGCTGTTCGAGACCTTCCCCTGGTCGCACATCGACGTCGGCGTCAGCGAGGCCTACGTGCGGGGGGAGTGGCAGAGGACGCTGAGAGGGGAGACTACGGCCGACTGCCACCAGGGGGACTGCCACGTGTGCGGCGTGGAGCGACTGGAGGCGGAGGGCTGCGT
Organism: Chloroflexota bacterium; assembly: GCA_030691665.1. Lineage (GTDB taxonomy): Bacteria > Chloroflexota > Dehalococcoidia > SM23-28-2 > SM23-28-2 > JAUYDU01. Next base: position 4,970 of record JAUYDU010000081.1, on the reverse strand, counting down.
GGCCAAGGTGGGCGAGCTGGGTAAGCAGCGGGGGCGGCGAAGGCAACCCATCGCGACCCCGTGAGGGTGGACAACGGAGGAGCCTGTCGAAGGGCGAACAGGGCCTGTTTCAACGGGCTCGGATGCATGGCGGATAAGCGGATAGGCTGCCGCCCAAATTCTTGCCGAAAATTCCCCCAGGGGGCTTGACAAGGGATAGGGCTGGTGGTATAAAGAAAATGAACGCTCGTTTTTAAAAGTGAACGTTCATTCTTCGGCCTGGGGTGAGGAGTCGGAGATGCCGAAAGTAACCGTGGAACACCTGGAGGCCCGCAAGAACCAGATCCTGGAGGCGGCGCGAGCCTGCTTCCTGCGCAAGGGGTTCCACCAGACCACAATGCAGGACATCTGCCAAGAATGCGGGCTAAGCCCCGGCGCCATCTATCGCTACTTTCGCAGCAAAGAGGACGTTGTGGAGACTGCCAGCGAGCAGGGCCGCGGGCAGCAAATGGACCTCATTCGCCAGGTCCGGGAGCGTCTGGGGACGCCAGAGGTGCTGGACGCCCTGGCCCAGCACTTCTTCGGCATGCTGGCCTCAGTGGAAGACTGGACGCCAGCGGAACTACAAATCTGGGCAGAGTCTCTTCGCAATGCCCGCTTGCGCGAGATCATGCGGCGGGGCTACCAGGAATACCTGGACGTCCTGGCGGGTATCATCGGCCAGGGGATGGCCGAGGGCAAGTTCAACCCCAACCTCGACCCCAAGGCAGTGACCCAGGTGGCGATCGCCATATTCGAAGGGACAGCAATGCAGAAGGCGGTCTTCCCGGACGAAGTCGATATCCAGAAGGTGCTGCAAGTGGTGCATTCCTTGTTCGCCGGCGAGTTTTGGTGTGGGTCTAGTAGTAACCAGGCTAGGGCTGGCGTTGCCGACAGTAAGGCGGAAGGGTAGGGCGTCATGTGGGAGCTGTATCTACCTGAGTACTACCTGGAGCAGATCTTCCGCCCCCAGCAGGAAGAGGCGGAGCGGAAGGCTGCTCGCAAGGCGAGGCTAGGCGAGCCGGACAACTTCCGCGCCCGCCTGGCCAAGAAGCTGGTCGACATCGGCCTCTGCCTGGACGCGGAGGCCGCCGAGGCCGAGCTCGTCGAGTCGCGGCGCTAGGGCCAGTCCTCACTTTGGCGCTTGGCCATGCCTGCGTTGGAGGTGCAGAGGCTTAGCAAACGCTACGGCGATCTGGTGGCGGTGGATGAGATCAGCTTTGGCGTCGGCCAGGGAGAGCTGTTCGGCATCCTCGGTCCCAACGGGGCCGGCAAGACCACCACTCTGGAGATGATCGAAGGCCTGCGTACGCCGGACGCAGGCCTGATCACTATTCTGGGGCAGGATGCCCTGCGCCAGCGCCGGCGGGTGCAGGAGCGCATCGGTGTCCAGCTTCAGGCGCAGGCCCTGTGGCCAGACCTGACGGTGGCGGAGACGCTCAGCCTGTTCGCCGCCCTCTATCCCCGCAAGGTGCCCCTGGGGAGGCTTCTGGATCGCTTCGCCCTGGAGGACAAGGCGGGCTCGTTGGTGGGGCACCTGTCGGGCGGGCAGAAGCAGCGCCTGGCGGTGGCCACGGCCCTGGTGAACGACCCCGAGATCGTCTTTCTGGACGAGCCCACGACGGGCCTGGACCCCCAGGCCCGTCTCAGCTTCTGGGAGATCATCGCCCAGATGAAGGAGGAGGGCAAGACCGTCATCCTCACCACCCACTACATGGAGGAGGCGGAGGCGCTGTGCGAGCGGGTGGCGATCATGGATCACGGCCGGATTATCGCCGAGGACTCGCCGCGGGAGCTGGTGCGCAGCCTGGAGTTCGAGAACACCATCGAGGCGGTGCTGGACGGCGAAATAGGCGTAGAGAAGCTTTCGGCCCTGGCGGCGGTGCGCAGCGTGGGCCAGGGCAACGGCGAATATTTCCTGCACACCAATGACGTGGCTTCCACGCTGGGCGCTCTGATGCGTCTCAGCGCCGATGATGGCTTCTCGGTGCAGAATCTCCAGGTGCGCACGGCCACCCTGGAGGACGTTTTCATCTCCCTTACGGGTCGGCGACTGCGCGATTAGGAGCACCAGTCCATGAGGGGATTCTCGCGCCTTGTCCTAGCTCAGGCTACCTTGCTTCGCCGCAACGTAGCCTACTGGGTCCCCACCCTGGGCCTGGCCATCATCTCGATGCTTGTTTTCGGCTGGCTGTTCGATATAGAGGCGCAGCCGTTTTCCCTGGGTCTGGTGGACGAGGATGGCAGCGCGGCTTCCCAGGGTCTGATTCGGGCCTTCGATGGGCTGGACAACGTGGAGGTGAAGGAGGGCCCTCGGCAGAGGGAGTTGGCAGCCCTGGAGGACGGCAAGAGAGCGGCCGTGCTGGTCATCCCGGCTGGATTCGGCGCTGAGTTGACTCAGGGGCGGGCCGTCCTGCCTGGATACTACGACAATTCCAACCCGATAAGACTGTCCTACGCTGCTTCTACCATCGATGCCGTGGTGGAAGCGTACAACACGACGGTGGCCGGGGCCAGCAACCCGGTGATCGTGGAGCGGCAGGACGTAGAGACGAAAAACGTCAGCCAGATCGAATTCCTGACGCCGGGGATGGCCGGGCTGACGCTGCTGTGGGGGGCACTATTCGGCGGCATCGTCTTTCTGGCGGGGTGGCGGGAGATGGGCATCCTGCGCCGCCTGGGGGTGACGCCCCTGCGGCCGGCTGCCCTCATTGCCAGCCAGGGGGCCTCCCTGGCCCTCCTGTCCTTCGTGCAGGTGGCCATCATCTTCCTGATCGGCCGCCTGGTGTTTGGGGTGACGGTGGAAGGGAGCTATCTGCTCCTGGGCGGGACCCTCGTCCTGGGCGTCGCCTGCATGCTGGCCCTGGGCTACATCATCGGCAGCTTCCTGAATACGCTCACGGCGGCCAGCGCCGTGGCCAACCTGGTGACCTTCCCCATGATGTTCCTGGGCGGCTCCTGGTTTCCCTCGGACTCGGCGCCGGACTTCCTTCAGCCGGTGGTGCGGGCCATCCCCCTGACCCACCTGAACGACGCCCTGCGCGAGGTGGTGAACAAGGGTGGCGGTCTGGGCGACATCTGGCTGGACTGGGCGATCCTGGCAGCCTGGGCGGCGGCTGGCTTCCTGGTCTCGCTGCGCGTCTTCCGCTGGCAGTAGATTGGCCCTCGCCCGAATTCATTCAGACAGATCCCGTACAGGCGCTGCAACGAGCAGGGGTCTAAGCTGCTGGCGGGCTTAGGGCCAAGGCCCCAGAATCAAATGTAGCGGCGACCTTTAGGTCGCCAAGAAAATAAATTCCCCTGCGGATTGAAATCCGCAGCTTTGACCGAAGCTGCGGGTTTTAACCCGCAGAGAGCCATCAAATAGTTAATGACCTAAAGACCTCCGCTACTCTCCCTACGGGTCTTCCGCTGGCAGTAGATTGGCCCCTTGCCTTGACCGCCCGAAGGGCAGGGTGCTATCTTGCCTTGGGGGCGGCCAGAGGGAGGCCTGCGCATGGCGAGAGAGGCGAGAAGGCAGAGGGGGCTGGGGGGCCCCAGGAGGCGAAGGGAGCAGAGACGCCCGCCGAGGCTGTCCAGACGGCTTCGCAGTCTGGGGTGGCTGGTGGCGGTGGTTGTGGCCGTGGCCGCCGTGGCCGGTCTTATTGTTCTGGGGACCCTTACTCGCGGCGGGGGCGTGGACGACAATACCTCACTGGTGGTGCCCACCCCCAGAGGCCCAGAGACTCCCAGCCAGGGGTCCATTCTGGGAAGCGCCAACGCTCCCCTGACCATCGTCGAGTATTCGGATTTTCAGTGCCCCTTCTGCGGCGAGCTTGCCCAGGAGATTATGCCCCAACTGGAGAAGGACTATCTGGCTACGGGCAAGGCCAAGCTGGTGTTCAAGTACGTGCGCTTTCTGGGGGACGAATCGCAGTGGGCGGCAGAGGCGGCCGACTGTGCCGGGGAACAGGGGAAGTTCTGGGACTATCACGACATGCTCTTCGCCAACCAGAGGGGCGAGAACAAGGGAGCTTTCAGCAAGGACAATCTCAAGCGGTTCGCGGCGGCGCTGAACCTCGATACCACCGCTTTCAATGCTTGCCTGGATGAGGGCCGCTACACCGGCAAGGTGGCGGAGAACAACAACGAGGCTCGTACTCGCGGGATCAACAGCACCCCCACTGTTTTCGTGGGGCAAACCTCGATCGTGGGCCTCAAGTCCTACGAGGCGTTCAAGACGGCCATCGAGGAGGAGCTGGCGAGGGCAAGGTGAGACGGGCCAAAGCGCAGGTTCTGGCCAGGCCCGGGGGCCTGAGCACCGGCGGGCGGCTGAGGTGGGGCGGGCTATCCGTCCTGGCTGTGGCCGGCATGGGGGTGGCGGCCTACCTGACCTACACGCACTGGGCGGACAAGCCGGTGGCCTGTGGCAACCTGGGCGACTGCAACCTGGTGCAGACCAGCGAGTACTCGGCGATAGCGGGGGTGCCGGTGGCCCTGCTGGGGTTCTTGCTCTGCGCCGCCCTTCTGGGGGTGGTGGTGTGGCGGGTGGGCCCCGACCGGTCGGGGATGGCCGCGGAGTGGGCCCCGGTGGCGGTGTTCAGTATGACCCTGATGGGGGTGGCCTACGCCGCCTACCTCACCTATGTGGAGCTATTCGTTCTGGAGGCCATCTGCATCTACTGCGTGGCCCTGGCCTCGATCATAACCGCCAGCTGGCTGATCAGTCTGGCCGAGCTCTTCGCCTGAGATAGTGAACAGGCCTCGGGCGAACTCGAGCCAAGGCCTGTCTGGGTGTCAGTAGGGGCGCAGCATGCTGCGCCCCTACGGCTGGAGGGCGGCTGGTTACTCGCTCGCCAGCTCTGCGCTCGGGTCTTCTTGTAGCTCGACCTCCAGCTCTTCGATCGGGTCTTCTTCTAATCCTTCCTCCTGCTCCTTGCCAGCATCTTTGTCCTCTGGGAAGACCTGGAAGT
>JAUYDU010000074.1 GCA_030691665.1 Chloroflexota bacterium | reverse complement strand
CGAACGGCCACTCGGGAAACAGACGCGCCGACGGGGTGGGCGTGGCCGTGGGTGTGGCCGTGGGTGTGGCCGTGGGCGTGGCGACGGGCGTAGCCACAGGGGTCGGGGGCATCTGCGCTCCCTCGAAGGGCACCACCATGTCCACCGTGGGCACCCGCACCGCCCCGCCGTTGGGTATGGTGCGCAGGAACCACTCCAGCGACCAGATCTCCTCCACCGTCAGGCGGTTGCCGAAGGGGTGCATGGCCGTGCCGAGACGACCGCTGAGGATCGTCTCGTAGAAGGTGCCCGGGCTCACGGCCCGATGGCGGATCTCGGCGGTGAAGTCGGCCGGCTTGGGTGTCAGATACTGGGCGGCCGGCCCGGTGCCGTCGCCTTTGGTGCCGTGGCAGCCAATGCAGTTGCCGAAGAACACCTTCTTGCCGAGCACCAGCGTTGAAGCGTTCAGAGACAGAGGATTGGTGATAACCTGAGCCCAATCCCTCACTACCTTCTGACGCTCCTGGGCCAGGGCTTTGGCCGCCTCCCGAATAATCGGGTTGGCGATGGTGTCCAGCGCCTGGTCCACGGATTCAATCTCCCCCCGCTTCAATCTGGCGAACGCCTGCTCCACCGCCGCTCGCACGTCGGCATCCCTGCCCCCCAGGCTCTGAGTGTAAGCGATGAGGGCGGCCAGGGCCGTCGCTTCCTGCTTCTGGCCCAGCTCGTCCTCGAACGTCACCTTCTGATCCTTCAGCCAGCCGTAGTTGGGCATGAGGGAGTTGGGGCTGGTGTAGCGAGGGTTGATGAAGTGGGCACGATGCCAGTCGTCAATGAGAACGCCGCCTATCAGGGCCAGGTCGGGCCCCACCCGCTCGCTGCCCAGCAGGGCGGGCTTGACGAAGGCCCAATCGCCCGCCTCCGACGGCCGATCGGTGCGGGCGCCGGTCAGGCCAGGCACGCTGATGTCCTGGGGGCGATTGGTCTGGCTGTGGCAGTACCAGCAGCCATTCTGTATGTAGATCTCCCGCCCCCTCTGCTCCAGGGGAGTCAAGGGGCGGGCGCGAGCCGAGGGCGCAGGCTCGAAGCTGGCCAGCGGCAGGGCTACGACGATGGAGATCGCCGTCAGGAAGACGATGAGCCCGCCCAGCCCGACGGTGATCGGATTCATCACCAGGCGGGGCCGCCCCCGGAAGGGGCGCGACGAGCGGAGCCGTTCGATCAAATAGAACACGCCAAACCCCGCCTAGTATTCGGCCCCCAGAGTGCCGCGAGCCCGGGTGGGCACCTCCTCGGGCTCGCCCGCCGTGGCCGTCTTGTAGATGTTGTAGGCCATGATGAAGCCGCTGGTAACCATCATCGCCCCGCCAATGCTGCGCACCATGAAATAGGGCTTGAGCTGAGACAGCAGGTTCGCCACCGCCGTGCCCTGGAGCCAGGCTGCCCCCTGGATGAGGCCGCCGATCTGGAGGCTGAGCATCATCAGGGTGAAACCGCCGGTAGCCAGCCAGAAGTGGGCCTCGGCCAGGCTCTGGCTCCACAGGCGCCGCCGCAGCAGCACCGGCACCATGTAGTAGATGGCACCCATCAGCCAGATGCTGTAGGTCCCGAACAGGGCCACGTGGGCGTGCCCCACGATCCACTGGCTGTAGTGGACGAGCCGGTTGAAGCCCTGCATCGCCTGGAAGGAGCCCTGAATGGCAGTGATGAGGTAGAAGACGGTTCCGGCGATGAAGAACTTGAGGACGACACTCTCGTACACCTTCTGCCAGTTGCCCCGCATGGTCATCCACAGGTTGGTCAGGACAACCAGGAAGGGGATGAGCAGGCCCACGCTGCCCATGGTGGCGACGGTCTTGAGCCAGGCCGGCGTCGGCGTCTGGAGCAGGTGATGCTGGCCGACCAGCGGGAACATGAAGGCGATGGTCCAGAACCCCAGCAGGGCCATGGAGTGGCTATAAAGGGGCGTGCGCACCAGGACCGGAATGAAGTAGTAGGCCAGAGCCACCCCCATGGTGGTGAACCACATGCCCAGCACGGCGTGCCCGTAGAACCAGTTGAGGGTGGCGTCGTTGATGCCACCAATCGCCCCCGACAGGTGCCAGTAGTTCCCCGTCTCCCACATGGCGTTGCCCACAAAGTAGAGGATGGGCATCCAGATGAAGGAGCCCATGACGTACCACACCGTGACGTAGAGCTTCTTCTCGCGGCGCCTGGCTACGGTCATGAGGACGTTCAGACCGGCCAGGAGAAGCAGGACGACCACGAAGACGTCCAGGGGCCAGACAAGTTCGGCGTACTCGCGCCCCTGGTTGTAGCCGAACAAGAGGGTGGCGACCGCCAACACCAGGAGCAGATTCCACAGCCACGCCGTCCAGACGCCCAGGCCCTCGCTCCATAGGCGGTTGCCGCACAGGCGGGGGATCATGTAGAAGGCCGCACCCACCTGGGCCATCGACAGCCAGCCGAACAGGACGCCGTTGACGTGAATGGGGCGCAGGCGGCCAAAGCTCAGGTACTCGATAGAGCCCGCCCACTGGGGATTGATGAACTGGAGAGAGGCGAGGAGGCCAACGGCGTCGGCCACCAGCAGCCAGAATATCGCCGAATACAAAAACAGCCTAGCGGCGCTGCCGGCAGCGGGGACGGGGCCCACCGCCGCCGCCGGGCGAGCCACCGTAGCCTGTGCCACTTTCCCCTACTTTCCAGAAAACGGGCCTGCCCAGACGGCAGGCTCTTTCGTTGGAGTGTTTACCACAGGGCGTGCTGACTGTCAAGAAGAAGATTGTGTGAAATGCTTTACAAGCGGTGCCGGCAGGAATATAATGTCGGCGGAGTCATAGCCGATTGCTATATCAAGCAAAGGAAATTCCAATCGAGGGGGCCCGTAGGGGCTCTTTATTTTTGCCCTGAGGCCAGGGGAAGGAGGGCATTCGTGTCGAAACTAAAGGAAGCGCTCTTGAAGAAGATCCAGGAGAACCGTCCGCGCACCCAAGAGCTGCTCAGGGAGCATGGTGGCGTCAAGGTGGGTGACGTAACTATCGCACAAGTGATCGGCGGCGCACGCGGTATCCGCTGCCTCGTCACCGACATCTCGTACCTGGATCCGTTCGAGGGCATCCGTTTCCGCGGCAAGCTGATCCCCGAGACCTTCGCGGCGCTGCCCAAGGTGCCGGGCTGCGAGTACCCCTACGTGGAGGGGTTCTGGTACTTCTTGCTCACCGGTGACGCACCGACCCTCGAGGAGACCCTGGAGGTCGTGGAGGACTTCAAGGCCCGCCGTGCGGTTCCCCAGTATGTGATCGACCTGCTGCGCGCCATGCCGCGCGACACCCATCCGATGACCATGTTCTCGGCGGCAATCCTGTCGATGCAGCGTGAGTCAATCTTCGCCAAGCGCTACGCCGAAGGCATGAGGAGGGATGACTACTGGGACCCGATGTACGAGGATTGCACCAACCTCCTCGCCAAGCTCCCGTCGATCGCGGCCTACATCTACCGCATGAAGTACAGGGCGGACGTCCACATCCCCGCCGACGAGGCCCTCGACTTCGGCGGCAACTTCGCGCACCAAATGGGCCTTCCCAAGCCCTACGACGACGTCGCCCGCATGTACTTCATCCTCCACTCGGATCACGAGTCAGGCAACGTGTCGGCGCACACCACGCACCTGGTCGCCTCGACCCTGTCGGACTGCTATTACGCCTTGTCAGCCGGGATGAACGGTCTCGCCGGCCCGCTCCACGGCCTGGCCAACCAAGAAGTGCTGCGGTGGCTGATGAACTTCCAGAAGAAGCTGGATGGCAAGGAACCGACTGAGGAACTAGTACGCGAGGCACTTTGGGATACCTTGAACGCCGGCCAGGTGATCCCAGGCTTCGGGCACGCGGTGCTGCGCAAGACCGACCCGCGTTATACCGCGCAACGCGAGTTCTGCCTCAAGAACCTGCCCGACTTCCCGCTCTTCAAGCTCGTCAGCATGCTCTTCAAGGTGGCTCCGGATGTGCTCACCGAGCAGGGCAAGGTCAAGAACCCGTGGCCGAACGTGGACGCGCACTCGGGCGTCATCCAGTGGTACTACGGCCTGACCGAGTGGGACTTCTACACGGTGCTGTTTGGTGTCGGCCGGGGCATCGGCGTGCTTGCCAACATCACCTGGGACCGCGCACTTGGCTATCCCATCGAGCGACCCAAGTCCCTCACCACCAAGATGCTGGAGGACCTGGCTGCGGGGACTCTCAAGCCTGAGGACATACCCTCCGACTGAACGACAAACGCGCATCCACGACGGCACCCGGGGAAACCCGGCTAAGATATGGCGTCGTGGGGCAGGGCGTCGTACACCCAGGTGAACAGGCTGTAGAGCGCGACGATGGCCTCATAGTTCGAGGCTACCTCTACGGGAGCGCCAACCAAGCGGTGCTCCGCATGCTCGCGGAGATCGGCGATAAGAAAAAGGGGCCCGGAGTTCATAAAGGGGTGAAAGCCCGCGAACGCCTCCTCATGGGCTTCGGCCACCGGGTATACAAGGCGGAAGACCCCCGCGCCCGCCATATGCGCGACCGCGCTCGCACCATCGGCGAGAAGATGGGCCAGGCCAAGTGGTACCAGATTCTGCGCCGCGTCGAGGAAGTCATGGCTCCCTACCGGGAGCGGGGCATCTACGTCAACGTCGACTTCTACGCCGGCTCCGTCTACTACCTCCTGGGCATTCCCGAGGATCTGTTCATACCCCTGTTCGCCCTGGGCCGAATCCCCGGCTGGATCGTCCAGGTCTTCGAACAGTGGCAGGACAACATCCTCCTGCGGCCTCTGCTGAAGTACGTAGGGCCCATGGACCTGGCCTACGTGCCCATCGGCCAGCGGGGATAGCGGACCGAGACAAGAGAGAACAGCTACTAGCCCTGTATCTCCTCTATTCGGAAGCGGAGGAGGCCGGCCGGCGCTGACACTTTTACCTCCTCGCCGACCGCTCGATCCATTAGCGCCTTGCCCACCGGCGAGACGACGGATATCTTGCCTTCATTGGGGCTGACCTCGCTGGGGCTGACCAGCGTGTAGCGCACCGCCGACCCCGAGGCCAGGTTGCGGACAATCACCGTGCTACCCAGGCGAGCCTTGGCGCCCGGGCGAGTTCCACCCTCGAGCACCTCCGCCTGCCGCAGTATGGTTTCCAGCTCGCGTATGCGCGCCTCCACGTGCGCCTGGCGGTCGCGCATAGCATCCAGGGGCGCGTTCTCGCGAAAATCCTTATCCATCATCGCCCGCCGCAACTCCTCGGCGATGCGAGGCCGCTGCGCCTTCAATGACTCCAGCTCGGCGCTGAGCGAAGCGTGCCCGCCGGCCGTGAGCTGAGTCTGCTCCGGCGCCGGCCGAGCCGCTCCCTCGGCAGACAGAGCGCTCTTGCGCAGGCGCAGGTGGCTGGCCAGATTGGTGGCCGTGAGGCCCTCTTTCTTGGCAAAGGCCAGGAAGGAGCGCAACGTCTCCGCCCGACGGAGGACATCGGGGGTGGCCGGCCCCAGAGATTCGGCGTAGAGGGCTACGTCGTGGCCACGCAGCTCACCTACGGGGCGATCGGCCCCGTACCAGCGGGCGAAACGATAAACCTCGGCCTGCGTCTGCCGGCCCTTCTCGGACGCGGTGGTGGACAGGAAGAGAGCGGCCGCTTCCGAGAGGCTGAGAGCGCCTCCCTCGCCGCCAGCACCCCCGCCTGCCGCTGCCTGGGCCATGTCGCTACCCATTCTAGGAAGGCCAGATAGCAGTGTCAATTCGATAGTGCCGGGACAGGTTCATGATTGGTGGATTTGTGCCTCCTGGGTTCACCCACGACCCCAGCCTGTTGGTCATTGACCAAATAACTCGACAGCGTCATTCTGAGCGAAGCGAAGAATCTGGGGCTGGGATTGAGCAAACCCCGTGAAGGGCAATCTCGCCCCACACCTCCAGACCCTTCGCTTTGCTCAGGGTGACAAAATAGACCT
>JAUYDU010000025.1 GCA_030691665.1 Chloroflexota bacterium | reverse complement strand
CAGGCCAGCTCCTGCGCCGCCTTACGCAGCCTCTCCACCGTCTCCAGGTCGCCGCGCTCCCGCGCCTCCAGGAAGTCCCGGCCCACCGCCGCCATGCCGCCCGCCGCCTGCGGATTGGCCTCGATGCCCGAGGCCTCCGCTTCCTCCCTGCGGATCTTATACAGCCGCCGAGCGTAGTTCGCCGGATTCAGATACCACCGCTCGTACCCGTCTCCGTACCGCTCACACCATACGCACATAGTCTTCCCCCTTGACACTCCGCCAATCGTAGCTGCAGGGCTTCTCCGCTACGCGGAGTCCGCTCCGCCATCCGCACAGGCGGAGTCCGCATGGCGGACAAGGCGGACAGCCCTGCTCAGTCTTGACCCCCGACCCCTGCTCCTTGTTCCCTGTTCCCCGTTCCCTGTTCCTTGTTCCTTGTTCCTACACCCCAAATATCGCCCAGCAGCCATCCCCTGGGTATCAGGGAAACCGTCTATTTCAGCTAACGTGTTTGCCCAGGGGAGTAACGTCTTTGCCCCATCAGTTGTAGCCGAGGGCTTCAGCCCTCCACCGCCGAGATCCCGTAGCCGTAGCCGCAGGGCTTACGGTCATTGGCTAAATACTGCGACAGTGCTGCTTGCTCTCTCCAGGCAGACCTAAAGGTCTGCAGCTACGGAGGAAGGGCCAGACAGGGTCGTAGCTGCAGGGCTTCTCCGCCAAAAGCGGATGCGCCTCAGGCGCAAGCCCTGCCTTGTGTCGAATTATTTTGTTCATGATCGTAGGCCGCCTACGAGACGGTTCTGAGGGGTGGGCTCTTCCGTTACGTCGTCTGTCACCCTGAGCATAGCGGAGGGTCTACACGCGATACGGAGATTCTTCGCTTCGCTCAGAATGACGCGCAGGCAGCCCTGCCCATCCGCTTCAGCCTGAGGCTGATCCGCCTATGGCGGATATCCGTTCGCCCATCCGTTGACAGACAGACAACCAACCAGAAGGGCCTCCCGCCAACTGGGGAGGCCCCCGAAAACCCAAGTACGGGCGCAGCATGCTGCGCCCCTTCTCAAACAGTCGATCGCCCGACCGAACCCTCCCTCACCGCGACGCCGGCGCCGCCGCCTTCGCCAGCCCCGCCTCCGCCTCAGCGATGATCTCCCGCGCCCTGTCGATCACGTCCGGGTTCACCGAGATGGACGTGATCCCCCACTCCACCAGCTTCTGCGTCAGGTCCGGGTAGTCCGAAGGGGCCTGCCCGCAGATGGACGAGGTGACGCCCCGAGCATTGGCCGTCCTGATCAGCTTCTCCAGGGCCAGCAGCACCGCCTCGTTCCGCTCGTCGAACTCCACGGCGAAGCGAGCGTTGTCCCGGTCGATGCCCAGGATGAGCTGCGTCAGGTCGTTGGAGCCGATGGAGATGCCGTCGATGCCCACGTCGATGAAGCGGTCCAGGATCAGGGCGTTGGAGGGCACCTCTGCCATCATCCACAGCTTGAAGTCCTGCGAGCGCGGTAACCCCTCCTGCTCCATGATCTCCTTTACCCCCGCCAGCTCCTGCGGCGTTCGCACGAAGGGGATCATCACCCACAGGTTGGCGTAGTCGCGCCGCACCCGCTTAATGGCCTCCAGCTCCAGCCGGAAGATGTCGATGTCGCGAATGTAGCGAGAAGCCCCCCGATAGCCGATCATCGGGTTCTCCTCGAACTGCTCGTACTTCTCGCCGCCCCGCAGGTTGCGATACTCGTTGGTCTTGAAGTCATTCGTGCGATAGACCACCGGCCGCGGGTCGAAGGCCCTGGCGAACTTGCGCAGGCCGTCCGCCAGCTTCTCGATGTACTCTTCCGACCGCCCCTCGTCGATGGCGAACTGAGGATGCTCGCCGATCTGAGCGATCATGAACTCCGCCCGCAGCAGGCCGACGCCATCCACGTTGCGAGCGGCCACGACGTCCGCCAGATCGGGCTCGGCCAGGTTCACGTAGACCCTAGTGCGGGTCTTGATGTCGCACGCCACCGCCCGCCGAGCCTTCTCCTGTGCCGCCCACGCCAGGCGCGCCTCAGCCCGGCCGGCGTACACCTTCCCCCCAGAGCCATCCACCGTGACTAGCTGACCGTTGCGCAGGACAGTGGTGGCATCGCCAGCCCCCACCACACAGGGGATGCCCAGCTCCCGGCTGACGATGGCCGCGTGGCAGGTGCGGCCGCCCCGGTCGGTGACGATGGCGGCCGCTCGCTTCATGGCCGGCACGAAGTCGGGCGTGGTCATCTCCGCCACCAGCACATCGCCACTCTCCACGAACTCGATCCCCGAGGCGCTGGTTACCACCTTCGCCGGGCCCGCCTCTACCCCAGGGCCGGCCGGCGAGCCGCTAAGAAGCACCGGCACTGTTTCCGCCTCCCCACCCCTCTCCTCCTCAGTCACAGCCAGAACCGTTACCGGACGCGTCTGGACGATGCAGAACTGCCCGCCCTCCTCGGCCCACTCGATGTCCTGAGGGAAGCCGTAGTGCCCTTCCACCTGCTTCCCGATGCGGGCCAAATCCACAATCTCCTCATCACTCAGCTTCTGCCGCTGGCGCAGCTCGGCCGGAACAGCCGCCCACATGCTCGTCTCCAGACCGCGGCCCACAGCTTGCGGATTGCGGACGATCTGCTGCTCCTGCTCCGCCACCCGCTTCTGCAAGATGCTCAGGGTTGCCTTGTCCACCACGTAGTTGTCTGGGGTGATCTGCCCTGACACTATGCCCTCGCCCAAGCCGTACACAGCTTCGATCTCGATCTTCGACCGATCGCCCGTGTCTGGCTCCACCGTAAACATCACCCCGGAGCGTTGCGACTGCACCATGCGCTGAACGGGCACCGCAATCCCCACCTTCAGGTGGTCGAAGCCTTTATCCTGACGGTAGAAGATCGCCCGCGCCTCGAACAGGGACGCCCAGCA
>JAUYDU010000515.1 GCA_030691665.1 Chloroflexota bacterium | reverse complement strand
CGCCGGCGAGAGACGACGGCATAGGCCACCACCGCCACGGCCGCCACACCGACCAGGCTCAGAACCAGCGCCATCCGGCCAGAATCCCCCGCAGAGGCTGCGCCGGCTGCGGATGGGCTCACCGACGGCTGAGCATCTGATTTGGCGTAGGTCATCTGGAGGCTCAGCGGCTGCTCAGGGGTCACGTTGGTGTAGGTGTAGCCATGCTGGCGGCTCCCCTTGTCTTCCACCACCTCGCCGGGCCCAGGCGAGAGGGCGAAATCGCTGGCTCTCGCTGGCTCGTGTACCCACAGTTGGAGGGACTCCACCGGATAGGGAGGCCAGAAGGTGAAGTCCAGATTCCGCTGCCCGGCGCCGGAGACGGAGCCGTAGTAGTACTCCACGTAGAAGACTGGGGAGACAATCTGGTACTTGAGAAGGCTGGACTCGCCGTCCGGGTCGATGGTGTAGGACTCACAAACGTGGCCGTTGTCGGGCTGGGTCAGGGAGCAGGCATGGCTGATCTCCGCATCGGCCGGCAAGCGAATGCTCAGCTCCATAGGCAGCGTCCCGTCGATCTCACCCTGAAAGGAGACGAGCACGCGCGGCTGGTCGTACTCGGGGATGACCGACACGGCCATCGTCTTGATCTGAGGAGTGGTGGAGGGGGCCGCCCTCGCTTGGCCAGCACTGACGGAGGTCGCCAGAGCCACCGCCAACACTACGAGGGCGGAGACTTGCAGCCAGCGCCTCGGGCGTTCACCTTGCTCACGGGCTCTGCCGGTCAGCACAGGAACTTCCCCTTAGCTCGCTCATCACCCTCCCCGTGGCTCTGGCCGGCCAAGGAGGGTTGTTACTTAAGTCGTTGCTAGGTTGTTACAATCTTCACTTTTCAACGTTAAGAGTTTGTTACAAATATCACAATAGCCCCCACGTCCCATCTTTGGCCCACAATGGTGTCAATAGTAGACAGCCTGGTCGGGCTAGATGCTCAAGAAGCCGCCCAGCCCCAAAGCGCTGGCGTCTGACACGTATGGCCCAAGCCAACCTACTAGCACCCCCGTGCTCCTTATGGCGATCGACCGGTGATCCTGATCGACGGTGATATATTGACTACGAGGTCTAGACACTGCGCCTATGTGGTCTAGACGAAGCGTCTAGGCATCTAGACGAAACGTTGAGTCGCAGCCCACACTCGGGCAGGCGACCGCGCGGGGCAGGAGATCAAGTGAAGCGGAGAAGCTGGCCCAACCGCCTGGCCACGGTGACCTATGGAAGGAGAGCGAGGCCTCTACGGGTCGCCAGACTGGCGCTCGCTGTGGCGGCTGTAGCAAGCCTGCTTCTGGGAGTGTACGGCGTCAGCCGCACCCTCAGCTACGTGGAAGACGACCCCAGCTTCTGCCGTACCTGTCATACAATGAACCAGGCCTACGATCGCTGGCAGACAGGCGAACACAAAGACGTAACCTGCCACAGTTGCCACAAGCCCGACATTGCTGCCAACCTCAGACAGGTGTGGAAGTACGTCACGCAACGGCCGCACGAGGTCAGCACAACGGCGACGGTGTCCAGCGAGACGTGTATCGGTTGCCACTCCATCCGCAGGTCTTCGCCCGCAGCCGCCGTATCTTCAGCCGCCGCATCTTCGGTCAGCGCAGAGCAAGACATGCATCACATAGGCCAGGCCCGTACCGACTGCCTCTCCTGCCACGGCGACGGCCTGCATCGTTTCCAGGTCCAGTGGAGCGCCGTCTGCGCGGCCTGCCACTGACGACAAGATAGGGCGCTCCAGGACAGAAGGGACCTCCCGGACCACAGTCTCTAGACGTTGTGATCCAGGCTTATTAGTACCATCGTGCCCCCCAAAATTAGTACGAAGAGCCTATTGGCACTGTGGAGGAAGATGCGGTTAAGTTGAAAAGGAAAGGGGTGCCAAAAGATATAGTGGTTCTAGACGGCTGCCGGCTCCCTGCCAAGAGGTAGAAGCGACAAGATGTGGGAGGCTGGAAAGTCCAGTATGGGCCAGGGTCGCTAGACCCGGAGCGAGGCAATCACGGGGCCGAAAAATGACACACCTGATCAGGGCAGGTCTGGTTCTGGGGCTGGCCATTGCATCGTTTCTGGTGCTCCGCTCTCTGATTCTTCAGGGACGGCTGTCCTTCCCTGAGTTCGCCCTGAGGCCGCCCCTGCAAGAAAGCAACACTGCCCAGTGGGCTAACCAGCCGCTGGAGTTTTCGAATTCCCCGGCCTGCGCCGGCAGCCTCTGCCATCAGGACATTTACGATGTGTGGGTGACCTCCGACCATGGCGGTGTAGCCTGTGAGACCTGCCACGGTCCAGCCTTGGCCCACGGGCAAGACACTAACATATCCGTGCGCATAGACCACGAAGAGTGCACCTTGTGCCACGCCAAGGTGGTCGGTCGTCCTTTGGATTTCCCCCAGGTGGACCCTGCTGGCCACTACAGCGAGACCACCTGCACGTCCTGTCATAAGGCTCACCGACCTGGCCCACCTAGCATCATTTCTCACGAAGTGTCTGAGGGTTCCGATTGCCTGTCTTGCCATGGGGCCGGTGCTCCGCCGGATCGGGCCGTGCCCGCCGACCATATCGGCCGGACTAACGAGCAGTGCCTGAGCTGTCATGAAGCAGCGCGATAGACGCTCGACAAGGCTTTCCCGGCGGGAGTTCATGAAAGTAGCCGGGACTCTCTTGGGAGGGGCCGTCGCCTACTCCGTCCTGGCGGAGAGCGGCAAGCCTCTCCTGCAGGGTCTGCTGGCACAGGTAGCACAGGCTGCCGATGGGCGAGAGCACTACTGGGTCTTCGTGGTAGACGTAGACAAGTGCATCGGCTGTGGCAAGTGCGTCCTGGCCTGCAAACAGGAAAACAATGTCCCCATGCACCCCGAGTGTAACCGCACCTGGGTGGAGCGGTACCGGATCAGGGGCGACGGGGAGATGCTGGTGGATTCCCCCAACGCCGGAATCGCCGGCTTCGTAGGCCCGCTGGAGGCCCCCGGCGGGGAGAAGAGTGGGAGCGGCTCGGAGGAGGAGGGCGCTAGCGGTGGCTATCAAGGAAACGATGATGATAGGGAGATCGTTCGCGGCTTCTTCGTGCCCAAGCTCTGCCTACAGTGCAACAAGCCACCCTGCGTGCAGGTCTGCCCCGTAGCAGCCACTTACAAGACCAAGGATGGCGTCATCCTTATCGACCAGGAGCGGTGCATTGGCTGCGGCTACTGTATCCAGGCCTGTCCCTACGGTGCGCGCTACTTCCTGCCCGATGTTCGGACCACCCCCATGGGTCAGGTGCGGGTTGTGGACAAATGCACCTGGTGCTATCACCGCATCACCAAGGGAAGATTGCCCGCCTGTGTGGAGGTCTGCCCCGTGGGTGCCAGAATCTTCGG
>JAUYDU010000514.1 GCA_030691665.1 Chloroflexota bacterium | reverse complement strand
TCCCAAGGAGACGCTGGTGCGCATCACCAAGGCGGAGGACGGCGGCCTCGGTGGCCAGGGCGTTTGGGAGCCGGCCCAGACCGGCTATACGCCGGGCCAGGAGAATGCGGAGAAGCAGAAATACCTGCGGGGCGGTTTCCTGAGGAAGGTGTAGAAGGTTGGTTAAAGCATTCGAGGCCGACGATCCGATGGCTCTGGTGGCGGCTGTCCTGCCCGCGCCCACGGACGAAGACCTGGCGGAGATGGGCCGTTGCTACGTGGAGGAGTTCGCCCGCATGGGTTGGAGCGAGGACGCGGTGATGAGGGTCTTCTGCAACCCCTTCTATCGTGGGCCCCACGCGGTCTACCGGCGCAAGGGGGAGCAGTTCGTGCGGGGGGCTGGTCGCTCAGGTGACCGGCGTGGCTGGGAGAGAGGCTAGCAATGCCTAAGGTGCCCAACTGGCAACTGGGGCGGGAGATGGACTACCCCTACGAGCGGGGCAAGCCGCAGCGCCAGTTCGCCGCCGTGTTCAACATCAACCGCTGCATCGGCTGTCAGACCTGCACCATGGCCTGCAAGTCGGCCTGGACCTTCAGCGAGGGCCAGGAGTTCATGTGGTGGAACAACGTTGAGAGCAAGCCCTACGGCGGCTACCCCCAGTTCTGGGATGTGAAGCTCCTGGCCTTGCTGGACGAGGCCAACCCCGACGGCCAGGTGTGGGACACCAGCGCCAAAGACGCCCAGAACGCCCCCTACGGCCGCTACGATGGTCTGACTATCTTCGAGGCGGCCAAGAAGGCGGGCGCTCGCCAGCAAGCCCTGGGCTATCTGCCCTCCGACAAAGAGTGGCGCGCCCCTAACATCTATGAGGATACGTCCGTCTCCTGGAGCCAGGGCTCTTCTCTGCCCGAGCACTCGACCTGGTTCTTCTATCTCCAGCGGATCTGCAACCACTGCTCTTATCCCGCCTGCCTGGCGGCCTGCCCGCGCAAGGCGATCTACAAGCGAGCCGAGGACGGCATCGTCCTCATCGACCAGAAGCGCTGTCGCGGCTACAAGAAGTGCGTGGAGCAGTGCCCCTACAAGAAGCCGATGTTCCGCAGCGCCACTCGCGTCTCGGAGAAGTGCATAGCCTGCTACCCTCGCGTGGAGGGGAAGGACGCCCTGGTGGACAACGAGCCGATGGTTACACGCTGCATCTCCGCCTGCGTGGGCAAGATCCGGCTTCAGGGCTGGATCGACGATGAGAAGAGCCCGGTGTACTACCTGGTGAGGAAGGAGAAGGTGGCCTTGCCTCTGTATCCCCAGTTTGGCACCGAGCCCAACGTCTACTACATCCCGCCCCGCTGGGTGCCGCGACCCTACCTCGAGCAGATGTTTGGGCCGGGCGTGGAGGACGCCATCGACAGATACAGCAACCCCTCCGAGGAGCTGCTGGGCGTGCTGCAACTGTTCGGGAGCACCCAGCGCCTCATTTTCAGCTACGAGATCACGGACGAGGCTGCCATCGGCTTTGATGAGAAGGGACGGGAGATCGTGCGCGTTCCCATCGAGGAGCCGGTCATCGTGCGCCCCCCCCAGCACTTGAACATTACGTGAGGACGCCATGACGTCGCCCAGCGCCACGGCGGAACTTTCGCAGCCAGTGGTCGAGGCTCTGGCCAGGGCTGGCGTCTATGGCCTGCTGGCCCGCGCTTTCCTCTATCGTGCTGAAGGATCGGACGACCTGCTGACGGCAGCGGAGCTGGCCGAAGGCTTGAGGCAGTCCCTGGATCTCCTGCCAGTGACGGAGGGCCTGCGGCGAGAGGCGACCTCCTTGGGGCGGGCCCTCGAAGGAAAGGGGGATCGAGACCTGGCGGCCGCGCTGGGTCTGCTCAGCCACGCCCACACGGCTACCGGCCTGCCCTACGAAACAGAATACACGGTGACCGACGTGTTCTTGAAGGCGCATCAGCTCGCCGACGTCGCTGGCTTCTACCGGGCATTCGGCCTGGAGGTCGGCGGCGAACGTCACGAAAGGCCGGACCACCTGGCGGTGGAGCTGGAGTTCATGTACTTCCTGGCCTTGAAGGAGGCCCACGCCTGTCGCAGCGGGCACGCCGAGGGGGCAGAGATCTGCATCGACGCCCAGAAGAAGTTCCTCCAGGATCACCTGGGCCGCTGGCTGAACGTCTTCCAGGAGCAGCTTCGTCTGAGCGGCGCCGGCCGGATCTACCGGGCGCTGGTCCGGCTGGCGGGGCGCTACGTCTCCTGGGATGCCAGACGCTTGGGCGCCCGACCGCGGAGGGTGAGGGCGGCAGCGAAGGTGGCGGTCAAGCCCACGCTCGATGCGTCCTGTCCGGCGGCGTCTGCGGGCCCATGCGAGCAGGCTGGACCGTATCTCCCTGAACAAGGAGGTGAGTGAGGGTATGGCCTGGTGGGCTACATCCTATCGAAAAGCGACCCTCCTCCTGTTCGGCCTCGTCCTCCTGGCGGCCGGCCTCCTCACCGTCTTCGACCTGCGCCTGGCCAGTTCCCAGGCGATAACCTTGACAGCTAATCAGGTGATCGAACCTGTTCCCCTGGACGATCCCTTTGCCGCCGTTTGGAATCAGGCCTCGCCGGTGGAGATCCCTCTGAGCGCTCAGGAGGTGACTCAGCCCATGGGCGGCGGCTCGGCGCGAGCGGTAACCGCCCGCGCTCTGGTGGACGAGAAGCGCATCTATTTTCTGCTGGAGTGGGAAGATGCTACGGAAGACCTATCTCTGGCCAGCCAGGAGGCCTTCCGCGATGCGGCGGCGATCGAGTTTCCCTCCGACGGCGGCCAGACCCTGCCCTCGTTCTGCATGGGCCAGACCAACGCCCACGTAGACATCTGGCAGTGGAAAGGCGACTGGCAGGCGGACATCGACCGGGGATTTGCTTCCGTGGCGGAGACCTATCCCAACGCTCACGTGGACCTCTACCCTTTCAGAGATGATAAGACATTCTATCCAGGGTGGGCGGTCGGCAACCCGTTCTCGCAGCGGGAGCGGGTAAGCCCGGTGGAGAGCCTGGTGGCCGGCGGCTTCGGCACCCTGACCAGCGCCGACGTGCAGCGGGTGGCGGGCGTGGGCCGCTGGCAGGACGGCCGCTGGCGGGTCCTCTTCGTCAGGGAGCTGGCTGTGGGGGACGACGACGGTGTGCGCTTCTCGCTGGGGGGATCCACCAACGTGGCCTTTGCCGTGTGGGACGGCTCGCGCGGCGAGAGGGACGGACAGAAGTCTGTCTCGCAGTTCACCGACTTGCGGATAGGGCGGGAGGCTGAGAGCGGCGGCATCAGCACCGGCACCTGGATCCTGATTATCGCCTTGCTCTCCGGCTTGTTGGCCGCCCTGGTGGCCGCCTCCGGTTGGTTCATCCTGGGAAGGGGGCGGCGCTCGCCGTGACCCTGAGCCGAGCCTGTCCTGAGCGTAGTCGAAGGAGCCTGCCGCTGAACAACGTGACGGATGCCCTGCCGGTGAGGGGTCGCTCCGTCAGGGACGGAGTCCGCATGGCGGACCGGGCCGACGCTGTCTGGCTGGGAGACGGCGAGACGCTACTGCGCCCCATTCTGGCGGCGCTGGTGGCGGCTGGGCTGACCGAGCTCCTGCTGCTGCGCATGCTTTCGCGGGTGGGCGTGCACATCCCCAAGGAGGGTCTGGTCCTGGAGGGCTACAGCCTCCTCACCAGCCTGGGTTCCTTCGCCTTCAACGTGGCCACTGTCCTCGCTCCTCTGAGCCTAGTCGCGCTGACCTATCTCCTGACGCGGTCCGCCAGAGTCGGGCCAGCAGCCCTGGGGATAGCTACTCTGAGCGGTCTGCTCGCGCTCCTTTTCTGGAGCCTCGTCCTCCCGCTTGTGGGGACAGGCCCCGAGGCCAACATCGCCTTCGGCATGACCTCGGCCGGCCTTCTGGTGCTTCTGGCGGCACCTTACTGGACGAACGGCGAGGTCGCTCTCGCTCGGCGAATAGCCGTCGGGCTGATGGTGGCCGCCTTCCTCTGCTCGGCCTACTACACGCTGAGCAACACGGCCTATCACCTGCTGGGGTGGACAGGATCGCCCCCCTACGGGCTCCCCATCCTTGGCCTAGGCGAGGCCCTGGTGGTGGCTACGGGATTCGCCGTCTTCTGGGCCTGGGGGTCGTGGCGATGGCTGAAGGAGTGGCGCGCTCACAAGATGCTCCTCGCTCTGCCGTCCATCGTGGCCATTCTGCTCTTGGGGAGCTACCTGGCGAACGGATCGACCAGCGCTATCCTCGCTCTGTGGACGACCGGCCTCACGCTCTACCTGCCGCTCCCCCTGTACCTGGCTTCCTTCTGGCTCTATCTGGTGACGGTCAGCGGCTGCTTGGGGGGTGGCCAGAGGACCTACGAGGGGTGGGCATTGCTCCTGCTGCTGGTGGCGGGCTACAACCTGGAGCTGACCTACCAGCACCTCCTGGCGGTCGTGGCGGTCCTGGTGCTGACGCGAGGGGCCGCGCTGGCTAGTGCAAGCGCTTCTGGGACGGCGGCAATCCAGCAGGCAAGGGCGGCGGAGGCGCTTTAACTTTTGGGGGGCTGCGAGCGTTTTAACTAGATTGAGCATTGATCCTCTGCCCGCGGCGTACTACATTCGTGACGGGAACTCCTCCCTGAAAGCTTGGATGCCATTCTCCGAACCACGGGCAGACAGCAACAGGCCAACACGAGTACCTGGCGATGGCGCCCAACCGGCGCCATCGTTGCCTTTTTAGGGGGTTGCCGCGGTGCGCTTCTCACTCGTTCCTCGGAACTACCGGTTCTACGATCTGTTCGAAAAGAGCGCCCACAACCTAGTGGCCGCCGCCGAAGTGATGGTCGACCTGATGGATCACTTCGAGAACGTGGAGATGAAGACGGCTCGCATGAAGGAGCTGGAGCACGTGGGCGACAGCATAACCCACGAGATCGTCGAGCAGCT
>JAUYDU010000437.1 GCA_030691665.1 Chloroflexota bacterium | reverse complement strand
CCCTCCCTTGACAGCCGCCTGCTTTCCATTATGATAGTGAGTGTTCACTAACAATGTTTACGGGCATCGTCGAGGAAGCGGGTACGGTCAAGGAGGCCGGCCGGGGCACGCTGGTCATCGCCTGTCGTAAGATCCTGCGCGGCACCAACCTCGGTGACAGCATCGCCATCAACGGCGTCGACCTGACGGTGGCTCACCTGGAGGACGATAGCTTCACCGCCAACGTCATGCCCGAGACCTATCGCTGCACCAACCTGGGCGAGCTCAAGCCGGGCGATGCGGTGAACCTGGAGCGGGCGCTGGTGCTGGGCGAGCGCCTGGGCGGCCACCTGGTGCGGGGCGTGGTCGAGGCCACCGGAACCCTCCTCTCCCTCACGCCCGAGGAGGACGCCATCATCGCCCGCTACGCCGCCCCGCCCCAGATCATGCGCTACGTGGTGGTCAAGGGGCCGATCAGCGTGGACGGCGTTAGCCTCACGGTGGTGGCCCGCGACGATAGCTCTTTCGCTGTTTCCCTGGTGCTCTACACCCAGGAGAACACTAACCTGACTCGCCGCAAGCCAGGCGATGCGGTAAACTTGGAGTCGGATATCATAGCCCGCTACGTCGAGCAACTGCTCAAGGAGGTCAGCCCTGACTAACGACCAAACAGCCTGCCCTGAGCAGAGCGAAGGGGCCAGCGGCGACTTGGCTGGAGGCGCGAGGGATGGGGCCATGGTGATGGCAACTGTCGAGGAGGCGATCGAGAAGTATCGCCAAGGTCGCTTCGTCATCATCGTCGACGACGAGAGTCGGGAGAATGAGGGCGACCTCACTGTGCCCGCCCAGTACGTGACGCCCGAGGCCATCAACTTCATGACCAAGTACGGCCGCGGCCTCGTTTGCATCCCCATGACCGGCGAGCGGCTGGACGAGCTGCGCATCCCCATGATGGTGGGGGACAACAGATCGCGCTTCGGCACCGGTTTCACCGTCTCGGTGGAGGCCGGCCAGGGCGTCACCACCGGCATCTCGGCCCATGACCGTGCCCAAACCGTGCGCGTTCTCGTCGACCCGGCCACCAGGCCCGAGGATCTGGTGATGCCCGGCCACATGTTCCCCCTGCGGGCCCGGGACGGCGGCGTGCTGGTGCGAGCGGGCCAGACGGAGGCCACGATAGACCTGTGCCGCCTGGCTGGCCTCTATCCGGCGGCGATTCTCTGCGAGATCATGAAGGCCGATGGCTCCATGGCTCGCCTGCCCGACCTGAAGCGGTTCGCTGCCCGCCATCGCCTCAAGATCCTCAGCGTCAACCAGCTCATCGCCTATCGCGGGCGGCGGGAAAAGCTGGTGCAACGAATAGCCGAGACCGTCATGCCCACTCGCTGGGGCGACTTCCGGGTCGTCGCCTATCGCAGCGTCATCGACCCCGACGAGCACGCCGCCCTGGTCATGGGCGATATCTCCACCCCGGCGCCGGTGCTGGTGCGGGTGCATAGCCAGTGCGTCACCGGCGACGTCTTCCACAGCCTGCGCTGCGACTGCGGCGAGCAGGTGGAGCTGGCCCTGGAGCGGATCGTCGAGGAGGGTCGCGGCGTCTTTGTCTACATGCGCCAGGAGGGACGGGGCATCGGCTTCTGCAACAAGATCCGCGCCTACGCCCTTCAGGAGGTTCAGGGCCTGGACACCGTGGAGGCCAACGAGGCCCTGGGCTTCCCGGCCGACCGCCGCGACTACGGCATCGGCATGCAGATCCTGGTGGACTTGGGGCTCAAGGAGATCCGCCTCCTCACCAATAACCCATCCAAGCGAGCGGGCCTGGAGGGCTACGGCCTCCAGGTGGTGGAGCGCATTCCCATCCTGGCCGAGCCGAACCCGCACAACATGCGCTATCTGGAGACGAAGCGCGATAAGTTGGGCCACATCCTGGGCGTCGTGAGGTAGTGGGAGGGACTTCTTGCCTGGCAGCACTTTCGAAGGGCGCCTGTGGGGCGAGGGCCTGAGCATCGCCATCGTTGTCTCTCGCTTCAACGACCTCATAACCCGCCAGCTCCTGGCCGGCGCCGAGGATGGCCTGCGCCGCCACGGCGTCGAGGCCGAGGGCGTGGACGTGGCCTGGGTGCCCGGCGCCTTCGAGATCCCCTTGACCGCCCGCAAGCTGGCTGAGAGCGGGCGCTACCAGGCGGTGATCTGCCTGGGGGCGGTGATTCGCGGCGAGACGCCCCACTTCGAGTACGTCGCCACCCAGGTGAGCAGCGGCATCGCCCAGGCCAGCCTGGAGACCGGCGTGCCAGTCATCTTCGGCGTCATCACCGCCGATAGCCTGGAGCAAGCGCTGGAGCGGGCGGGCGGCAAGATGGGCAACAAGGGCTACGAGGCCGCGGCCTCCGCCATCGAGACGGCCAACCTGATGCGAGGGCTGCGGCCCGACTAAGCGTCGCTCCTCGCAGCGTCAGGTGCCAGCCGCCACGGGCGGCTTTTTGCCCCAATGGGATCAGAGAAGAATCGTCGCTGGTTTTGGCGCCTGACCGCCCGCTGGGCGGCCAGCGCTGGCGCCCTCTGGGTAGCATCGTTGGCCGTGCGAGGTATCGACTTCCAGGGGTGGGAGGCAGTCCTGGCAGCCGCGGGCATCTTCACCGGAGTGGGCCTGGTCGTTCGCCCCGTGGCCATGCGCCTGAGCTTTCCCGCTCAGTGCCTCACCCTGGGGCTGTTCACCTGGGTGGTGAGCGCCGGAATGCTCGCCCTCACCGCCTGGCTATCGGGCCAGGTGGGCGTGGGGTTCAGCGTCGACGGCGTGATCGCCGCCTTCCTGGGGGCCCCCCTCGTGGGTATCGTCAGCTTCGTCTTCGAGAGGGCGCT
>JAUYDU010000404.1 GCA_030691665.1 Chloroflexota bacterium | reverse complement strand
TGGAGCAGCGCATCTCCCAGGCGGCTGGGAGCAGGGTCCTGCTAGTAGTAGACGCTATGGGGGTGCAGACTTACTCCTACCGATAAGTGGAGACAGAAGGCCAAGTCGGCCCGAGCTGCAGGCTCGTCACCCGGCTAGTCTAGTCCAGGCCGCTATGAGCACCTCCTCGGCCAATCGTGCTCGCAACTGCTGTCGGGCGTCGGCCTCCGGCGCAATGTGGCGCAGCGGGGGCGCTTCCTGCGCTGTCAAGCCTACGCGCCCGGCGGCATCGCCATCCCCCAGGCATTGACGCCCCGCCAGCCCTGGTAGTTGGTGTTCATCAAGAGGTGGACTTGGTCCGCACGTCGGCGGTCTTTGCGTACTGGATGCGCGGCTCCACCAGCCGCTACTCCCACCTCACCTGAAACACCCGGTGCTTGCCCGATATCCCCTTCAGGCTGCCGCTCGTTGGCGGCCCTCGTATTTGCCGCCGACTTTACCGCGCGTTCGCGCCCGCCTTTTCGTGGGCGGCCAGCACCTTCGCAGCCTTCACGATTTCCTCTAGCCACAAGAGGCGTGAAGGGGTCGGGCGGAGCCCCTAGAGCGACTGAAGGGCTGCAAGGTCAAGGCCCTCCATGCCCAGCTCGTGCAGAATCCTGTCGTACTGACCCTGTGTGCCGCCCGGGAACTCCATCAGTAGTGCGATAGCCATTTCCTTTTCCTCTTTCCGCGGCCAAGCTTCAACCCGTGATCGGCCACCCTCAAACGTAACGCCGCCGCATGCAGATAGCGTGAGCTTTGCCGCGGCATCGTGAAAGAAGGATGAAGGAACTAGAAAGGCTTGTCGAGGGGAATTGCCTGCTGCGTGTCGGCGTCGAAGGCGTGCATCTCGCCGAGGTCGAACAGCACCTGTATCTTGCGACCGGGCTTCGCCTTCGTCCGCGAGTCCACGCGCGCAAGGAAGCTGACGCCGTCCGACAGGAGATGGAGGAAGACTTCGTTGCCCATCAGCTCCAGCACGTCGACGGCGGCCTGGACCTGGACGGGGATGACGCCGGAACGGGGGAAATCGCTGTCGTGGATGCTCTCGGGCCGGACGCCGAGCACGACCTTCTTTCCCCGATACGGCAGCAGGCCCGCGGCCTTCTCGCGCGGTATGGGCAGGTGGAAGGGGCCGGTATCGAGTTGGAGCGACTCCGGCTCGCCCCTGACCGTCGCGTCGAAGAAGTTCATCGCCGGGCTGCCGATGAAGCCGGCGACGAAGATGTTGTCGGGGTGCTCGTACAGTTCCTGCGGCCGCCCGACCTGCTGAATGATGCCGTCGCGGAGGACGGCTATGCGGTCGGCCATCGTCATGGCCTCCGTCTGGTCGTGCGTGACGTAGATGAAGGTCGTGCCGATGCGCTCGTGCAGCTTGCTCAGCTCGGCGCGCGTCTGCACACGCAGCTTGGCGTCGAGGTTGGAGAGCGGCTCGTCGAAGAGGAAGGCCCTCGGCTCACGCACTATCGCCCTGCCGACGGCGACGCGCTGTCGCTGGCCGCCGGAGAGCTGCCGCGGCTTGCGCTTCAGCAGCTCTTCGATGTCGAGAGTGCGCGCCGCTTCCGTCACGCGTCGCCGGATCTCCTCTTTCTTGACCTTGCGCAGCTTGAGGCCGAAGGCCATGTTGTCGTAGACGGACATGTGCGGGTAGAGGGCATAGGACTGAAAGACCATCGCCAGGTCGCGGTCCTTCGCGGGGACGTCGTTGACCAGGCGGTCGCCGATGTATATCTTGCCGCGGGTCACTGTCTCGAGGCCGGCAAGCATCCGGAGGGCGGTGGACTTGCCGCAGCCTGATGGGCCGACTAGGACGAGAAACTCGCGATCGGCGATCTCCAGGTCCAGGTCGGTGATCGCGGGCGTTTCGTCGAATCGCTTGGTTACGTGGTCGAAGGTAACGCTTGCCATCGGTGCTAGCCTTTCACGGCGCCCGCCAGCAGGCCCTGGACGAAGTAGCGCTGCAAGGCGAAGAAGATGATCAGCGGCACGACCATTGAGACGAAGGCGGCGGCGGTCAGCACTTGATAATTCGACCCGAAGGAGCTGACAAGGGTTGTTATGTTAACCGTCATTGGGTAGAGGCGCGGGTCGCCGAGAAGCGTAAGGGCTACCAGCAGATCGTTCCAGACCCAGAGGAACTGGAAGATGGCCAGAGCGCCGAGAGCGGGCACGGAGAGCGGCAGCACTATTCGAAAGAAGACGCCCAGATCGGAGGCGCCGTCGAGGTAGGCCGATTCGATTAGGTCTTTCGGTAAGGAGCCGAAGAAGTTGCGTAACAGGTAGACGGCCAGAGGCAGACCGTAGGCGGTGTGAGCCAGCCATATGCCGGCGAAGCTGCTCACGCCGAATAGGTTCCCTCCGAGAATGGGCATGTCTACGTTCGGCGTGAGCCGGACGTAGAGCCGGAGCACGGGGATAAGCGTCATCTGAAGCGGAACGACCAGCATCCCCACCATGACGAGGAAGAGGGCGTTTCGACCGGGAAAGCGCATCCAGGAGAAGGCGTAAGCGGCCAGGGCGGCGATGAGGATGACCAGGAGCGTCGCCGGTACGGAGATGATCAGGCTGTTGATGAATGCTCTCCCCATTCCATGCTGCTGGAGGACGTTCTCGTAGTTGGCGGTTGTGAAGTTCAAGGGGAGCCGGAAGGCGTTCCACCAGCCGTTCGAAGCTATGTCCTGGGGCGTCCGAAAGGAGCTGACCAAGAGAGCGATGGTGGGTATGCTCCAGATTATCGCCAGGCCGATGAGCACGATGTGGAGGGGCAGGCGGATAAACAGGCGTTTTAGTCCCCCACCGAGGACGGCGGCCGGGTCTGCCGGCGAGGGCAGTCGGGTCGCAATCCGGCCGCGGGCGCTCTCCTCCATCAGCGGGTCTCCTCCTGGAACTGGAATCGCCGGATGCTCACCACCATCACGGGCACGACGGCGAGGAGCAGAACTATCGCCAGCGCCGAACCGACGCCGAAGTCCTGGATGAGAAACGCTTCCCTGAAGAACAGGGTCGCGATCACGTCGGTCTTGAACTTGCCGCCGGTCATGACCCAGACGAGGTCGAACAGCTTCAACGCCTGGATGACGAGGGTAGTGGCGACGACGGCTATCGTCGGCGACAGGACGGGAATGATTATGCGACGGAATATCTGCCACTCGTTGGCGCCGTCGACTCGTGCAGCCTGCAGCATCTCGGACGAAATGGCTCTCAGGCCGGCGGACAGGACGACGACGGCGAATCCGGTCCACACCCAGACGCCGACGATGATGAGCGCTAAGTTGTTGATCTGGATGGGATCGGGCAGCGTCGTCGGGCCGAGGGAGGTCAGCCAGGTCTGGGGAGCGTTGGTGTTCTGAATCCAGGCGGTGGAATGGCCGCCGAAGTGAGTGATGAAGGCGTTGATGGTGCCGATGTGCGGGTCGAACACGTACATGAACCGCCAGATAACGGATGCGGCGACGAAAGAGACCGCCATTGGGATGAAGATCGCCGATTTCGCTACCGCTTCGTAGCGGACACGTGACGCGAGGAGGGCGATGCCAAGGCCGACGCCGACGGCGAAGCTGGTGAACAGGACCAGCCACAAGACATTGTTCAGGATCGCGGAGTGCGTATTGCTCAGCAGCGGGACGGGGTTATCGATTATGAACTTGTAGTTGTCGAAGCCGACGAAGCGGGTGGAGTCGGCGTTCAGGAGACTTCGCCGAAGGGTATCGACGACGGGGTAGATGAGGAACACGCTGAGCAGGGTTATCGCCGGCGCGAGCCAGAGCCAGGGAGCCCACCATCGACGTCCGATCATGTTTTTGGTCCTTTAGGGAGGGCAGCCCAGGTTTCGCCTGGACCGCCCCTCCCCAATTTCCGCTATTCAGTACGTAGTGTTCGCTACTGCACTCGCTGCGCCTCGATCTGGGCAAGGATGCTATCGAGCTGGCCGGGGTTGGCAAGGTATTGGCCGATGCCGGTGAAGTACGCCTGCTGAAGGGCGCCGCCGATGGCGTCGTCGAGGTCGAACCGGAAGACTGGAGCATCCGTTAGCTGCTGCGCCACGTTCTTCTCAACGTCGTTTGGATACTCATTGAGGCTCACGTTCTTGTTCACAGAGTGGAAGCCGCCGCGAGCGACCCATATCTTCTGCGCGTCGGCGCTCTCCAGCCAGCTCAGGAGCGAGCAGGTGGACGGGTCGCTGTTGAAAGCGTAGACGATGTTGGCGCCGCCGGTTATGTTTCCTCCGGGCCAGGTGAAGAAGTTGAAGTCTTCTCCAGGAACAAGGCTGGGGAACTGGGCCTGGATGAAGCCGGAGGTGAAGCTGCCGAGGTTGACCATTGCCGCTTGCGGCGGCGTGTTGAACGGCAAGTACGACGAATCCTGGAAGTTGGTGGCGTTGATGGCAGCCGCGCTGCCCTGGGCTACGTAGCCGGGCGTGAGCGCTATCTGGCCGAACTTCTCCCAGGCGTCCTTCATGCGCGGGTCGGTGAACGGAATCGATCCGTCGACGATGCCGTCGTAGACCTCGACGCCGCTGTCATTCAGAACGATCTGCTGGATCCAGTCGGTGCCGGGGAAGCCTGAGGCGTCGCCGGCCTCCATGCCGATTGACTGGGGAGGAAGGCCCGCGGTCACGAGCTCGTCGGAAAGGGAGACCAGGTCATCGAAGCTGTTGCTGGCGCTGAGCGGCTGTATGTTGTTCGCGCTGAAGGTCTTCGGGTCATACCAGACGGTCGCTTTGGAGTCGACCTTCATGAAGAAGCCGTACAGCGTGCCGTCGACGGTCCCCAGGTCGAGGAAGGTCTGTGGGTAGTCGGCTTTGACGGCTTCTTCCAGTCCCGGGCAGTCCGACAGCTTCGCCAGTCTGCCTTGACTGGCGAACTGCTGGAAGAGGCCAGTCTCGGCGGGAATAGCCACGTCGGGCGGGTTTCCTCCCTGGACGCGAAGAGTCAGTTCGGAGGTAATGCTTCGGCTGCCGGTGAACTGGACGCTGCCGCCGGTCTGTTGCTGCCAGGGTGCGACCATGGCATTGAAGCTATCCAGCTCTTCGCTGCCCCAGATCCCGAGCACGCTGACCGAGCCCGCCTTCTGAGGCGTGCCCGTGCCCTGGGGCGTCGCCGCGGGCGTCACCGCGGTTGTCGCCTTGGGCGTGCCTGCGGGAGTGGGTGTCTTCTTGGCTCCGCCGCCGCCGCAGGCCGCGACGAGCGAGACCACAAGCAGCGCAGCCGCCAACACAGAAAACGACATGAGGATCCGCTTCCACCGCATGGTTTGACTCCTTTCATAATCGAAACAAGGTCTGACCTCGTTGGCCTGCCCCCGAAAACGAGTCCACCCCCTATATTACTCGTACAGGTAGCATCTGGTGTGGCAGAGCCATCTTCTTGGCGGTGCCTGGGAGCGGATGTGTGTTTGCCTGAGTTGGACCGGAGGCGAGCAGTCCAAAACCTTCCTTGGGGGGCAGCCTTGGGGACTGTCGCCTCCGGTCCGAATGGGGGTGTCTATGTCTTGGCGGCCGCGGTCCTCGGAGTCGGTGCCTCTGCCCTCGCAGCGGGGCGGCAGATGAGATCGATGAACTCCTGGGCCTCGGTCATTACGGTCTCCTCGCTATGGTACATGCGTATCTTATTATCGCAGTGGCAGAGGACTATCACCCTGGTGCTTGGTGCCACCGAGAAGATGTCCACCAAACCGGGTGAGTAGTTGACGCAGCTCTGCTCGCTCAGCAGGATCACCCAGTCGGGCTGCAACCTCCCGATCTCCGCGAGGCAGGCCTCGTCTTGGGGAGGAACCATGACCACCTCCAGGTGTGGCTGCCCCTGGAGGACGCGCGCGATGGCCGCATGCCACACCCACTGCTCCCGACACGGGATCGCCACCCGTGCTCTCTTGCGGTAGAGCTGTTGTGCTGCCACCCGCCTCGTCACCGTCCGTTCGCTGACTCCGCTGACGCATTCCCTCATCAACAGGTCAACAGTACGCAACGCTAGCGAGGCGCCGCAATACCACCCTGGTGCCATCTTTGGCGGGCGAGAGGGCTAACTAGAGGGCATGGGTATGCTATTTCGGGCGGGGACGAAGATACTAGCGGCTCTTGTGGATAGAGGAAATGGCGGAGGCTGCGAAGGTGTAGCCCTCTGCCGCCAACTTGGGGTCTGTGCCCTGGCTACATGTCGGCTGTGATGATGCCTCGGCGAATGGCGTATTTCAGCAGCTCCAGGCGGTCGTGGATCCCCAGCTTCTCCATCAGGCGCGCGCGGTGATTGTGGACGGTGTGTTCGCTGATGTTGAGCATCTGGGCCACCTCGCGGTTGGAGTGGCCGGCGGCGACTAGATGGAGGATCTCCCTCTCCCGATCGGTCAGAAGGTCGTAGGGATCGCGCCTTTCTCCGGTCTT
>JAUYDU010000330.1 GCA_030691665.1 Chloroflexota bacterium | reverse complement strand
CCGCCACCAGCGCAGGCTCGTCCAGGAGTTCGGCCGCGAGCCCACACTGGATGAGGTGGGCGCCGCCATGGATTTGCGAGCTGACAAGGTGGAGGAGATCCTGAAGTTGGTCTCTCGGGAGCCCATCTCCCTGGAGACCCCCGTCGGCGACGAGGGGGATGCTCACCTGAAAGACTTCATCGAAGACCGAAGCGCCACTACGCCCGACGACGCAGCCTCCTACGAACTCCTCAAGGAGCAGATTGAGAAAGTGCTGGACACCCTCAACCCCAGGGAGCGGCGCGTGCTTCAGCTCCGCTTCGGTGTGGGGGATGGCCGCAGCCGCACGCTTGAGGAGGTGGGGAAGGAGTTCGGCGTCACACGCGAACGGATCCGCCAGATAGAGGCGAAAGCACTGCGCAAGCTGCGCCACCCCAGCCGGTCGAGCAAGCTGATGGACTTCCTGGAGTAGCGCTCCACCGGCTCTTGCGGACGACCTCTCCAGTGGCCTCCACACTTGCCTGCCACGCCCGACGGTATTCGTAAGGCCTTTATGCATCTGTCACCAGCCGCTCTCCCCAGTCGCCAATGCCCAGAACCTTGATGCCGCACGCCAGCCTTGAGGTCGTTGGAGTCTGGGCAAGCAGAGGTCACAAACCGTTGTATTGTGCAGCCCTGGCTCCGGCGCCGGAGTTACAGTCTAGCTGATTGGTCAGTCGGTGCATCACCTGGGGCACCGCTCCTCCTCTTCACTGGGGCAGGATTCGGGACTGGCCACAAGTGATGGTTCGGGGCGGTCTTGGGGCCCTCTCCCGCCCGGCACATAGACTCACCATCGCGTCTGGTTATCTGAGTCAACGCCCCAGTCCCACAGCCTGTACACATGGACTATCATGGGGCCATGCTGGACGACGAGCAGACTCTACTCGTACGAAAGGCGAAGGCCAACGATGCGGCTTCCTTCGGGCAGCTTGTGCAACTCCATGCCTCCCGCGCCTTCGCCGCCGCCGTCGCCATCCTGGGTCAAGTCAAGGTTGAGCGGTTTGCCGCCGCCCGTCGTCTTATGAAGTGAGGGGGAAAACTCGAATTGCCGTCTCTTTCACGGAACATTCTGGGCATCTGATGCGTCTTGTCGGATGAAGCCCAGCCGAGGGATGGGATGATGTTCTTGTGTGTGCTACCCACCTGGCTCGTCAAGCTGATAGCTGCCGCGCTGGCCGTAACCCTCCTTGCGCTATCTGCGGCCTGCGCGCCCGCCGCCACCCCCACACCGACAGCAACTCCCACCATGATGCCAACCCCTACGGCGGCGCCCACCCCTGTACCCACTGCGACCCCGACGACCTGGGTCCTGCCTCCCGGATTCCCCACGCCCACGCCGCGCGACAACTCGGCCTCTCAACCTCCCCGTGGCGCCCAGGTGGTGCTGGTGGGCCAGCAGATAGAGCACGACGGGATAACCGTGGGGTTGAAGGAGATGTGGCTCACCGACAAGGAGATCATCCTTCGCTTCTGGCACGACTGCACACCCTTCAGGCACCTGGAGACGATGGGGACGGCGGACCTCTGGGTGGACGGGGCCAACCTGCATGGATCGGGTGGCGGAGGGCCCGGGTGTGACGCCTCCTATCTCAGGGAGTTCCGGTTCCCTGCGCTCCCGCGAGGCGCGAGGGAGATCACCTTCCGCTACGGGCCTTTCCTGGGGCCAGACATCCGTGACCTCACGCTGGAGCTCCCCATCGGCCAGTACCTCTCAAAGCTCAGCCCCAAGTACGGGGGCGAGGTCGAGATGGACCTGGTGGTGCAATCGGACGGGCTGGCCTACAAGTTTACCAAGCTCAGCGCCGATCCTGATAGCGTCACCCTCCGCTACGAGCCGGCAAACGACCCTGCCCGCTGGCAGCCACTTAGCGGCCCTCCCGGCGTCGAGACAGCCCTGCAGGACGACAAGGGCAACAAGTTCACCATCTCCGGCTCGGGCAGCGGATGGGACGGCAAGAACGACTATGCCCTCAAAGACGCGACTCTTAGCTTCAAAGGGTACGTGGACATGGGGGCGACATTGTGGAAGCTCACGGCCTCAAAGCTGGGCAAGCTGTACAGGGGGCCCTGGGAGTTTCAAGTGGACGTCTCGGCCTACACCGGAGGGCTTCCTTTCGCCACACCAACGCCCACGCCCGTAGGGGTGGCCGCGCCCACCCCGACCCCCATCACACTGGTCAAGCCGTTCCGATGGCCATCGCGCCTGAAGGACGCCCTCGCCATGACGCCCGCGGAATTCGCGGACAGGCCCCTGGAGTTCGCCGACTACCTTGGCGCCAGGAAAGCAATGGGGCTGGAGGAATACCGGGGCGTCGAAGCCATGCGCCAGAATAACCGCCCGTTTCTGGAGGGCCCGTTGGGTGTGCTGCCTGGTCATGATGAGTTCGCGTTCTACTCCATGATGCTCTACGAAAAGGCAGGGCTGGACCTCTTTGGATTCAACCTGGGGATATGGTGTGACGACACCGCCAAGGGCTACCAATCGCCGACCTTCCTGGCTGCCGAGGGAGTGCTCGGCAAGCAGACCCTATGGGCCAAGCTCGCGGCCCTGGGCTACAAGGAGGCGGAATACGAGGGCGTGCGCTACCTATGGTTCAATGAGACGCCGCAGGGCAGCCTCAGCCACCCACTGAACATCGTGGGAGCCTATCTGGACCGCGTGGCCGTGCCCGACGACGCGCTCCTCATCGCACCCAACCAGGGTATCCTCCAGTCACTCGTGAACATCCGGCAGGGGAATGCCCGAAGCCTAGCCGGGAGCAGACTCCACACGGCCTTGGCGGATGCCGTGGGCAACGGGCTACTGGGGGCGGCCATCATGCCATCGGACTGGCTAGTAGAGCGGATTGTGCAGCAGCGAGTTTGGAGTCAAGGTAGCGGGCCACCACTCTACCGATACCTTGAAGGACCGGACAAGTGGGGGAAGCTCTCGCCCTATTCGCTCGCGCTCATTGGCTACAGGTACGCGGGCGAGGCCGAGGAGGTAGTCGTGGCCCTGGCATATCCCGACCCAGGGATGGCCGAGAAGGACGCTCAGGAACTGAAGCGGCGCTGGAACAGCTTCTACTCCATGGGAACGCCCGTCAAGGACTCCTGCTCGCCCTTCAGCACCAGCGTCGTCTCTGGCCCCGACTTCTCGGTCCTGCTGGGCAGTTGCCCGGCAAAACGGGACGAGGCCAAGCCCGTGTCCACGGGGCCTGGGGTCTGGCTGGAAATCCTGCGCATGGGGGACCTGCACCTCCTGGCGCCGGACATCGAGGTGTTGGACACGGCTGTGAGAGAGAGGTAGAGTGACGCCGGCGCGAGAGCGAGTGCCGCCACGGGGTAGGAAGAGCGGCTGGAGGCGAAAGATGGCGGGAAGGGCCTTGGTAGTGACCTTTCTTATCGGGGTGGCGGTTTGGATACTGGCCTGCTCACCTGGTGCGCCCCCTGGGACGCCTACGCCCTCCGGGATGGCTGAGACTCCGACAGTCCAAACCTCCATCGCCGGTTCCATGCCTGACAAGCTGTCCGTGGTCGGAATCTGGCCTTTCGGCCCATCCTGGGCGATAGAGGCCGGACAGGTTGGTGGGAAGCCGTATGTCTTCCTCGCTTCGGGAGGCGGCGTGTACGCGCTCGACGTCTCCGTACCCAACGCGCCAAAGCTGGCGAGCGACGCTATCCGCACCAGGAGCGTCGTGCTAGGGCTCGCCCTGTCCGAGGGCGTCCTGTACGTGGCGGCACATGACGAAGGGATCCTGGTCTACGACGTCTCTTCCCCGGCCACGCCCAAGCTACTCTCCACCGTGTCCGCACTGGGCGGCGTTGGGGACGTCGCACTACAGGGACACTATGCCTACGTCGTGGGCGAGCACGGTCTGGGCAGCTCCTTGTACATCCTGGACGTGTCCGACCCCTCTCAGCCAAAGGAGATCGGTGAGTACGTGCACAGTTGGCGCGGCTTCCACGTGGCGGTACAAGGTGACCGGGCCTACATGGAGGGCGAGGCGCTGGTCACGGTAGACATCTCTGACCCGGCCCATCCCGTGGAGGTCGCCCGATTCACGCCTCCTGGCCGGCCCTACGTGGGCAACGACGGGAAGCTCTACCTCGCGGCGGGCTACCGGAGCGGCCTGCAGTCCCTGGATCTGAACCAGGGGAAGGGGCCCACGCTAGTCGGGACATATGACACGCCGGGGGACGCCGAGGCGGTCGCGGTGAGGAACGGTCGCGCCTACGTGGCCGATGGGGGCATGGGGCTGCGGGTCTACGACGTGTCCGACCCTAGCCGTATTCAGGAGACTGGCTCTCTCATCGGCGGGTATGCTATGGACATCTCCCTGATGGACGGGTACGCCTACGTCGGGAATCTGGATGGCGGGCTCCATGTCGTGGACATCTCGGCGCCCGACGCGCCCAAAGAGGTTGGCAGGTTTTCGGTGCCGGGCGCCTCCCTCGCGGTGGCCGTCCGCCCGCCGTACGCCTTCGTCGCCATAAGGCTCACCGGAGTCAAGGTGCTCGACGTCTCCGACCCAGCGATGCCCAAAGAGGTCGGGGGGCTGGACACGCATGGGGACGCGCGGGACGTCCTGCTATCGGGCAAGTACCTGTACGTGGCCGATTGGGGCACAGGGGTACTCGTCATGGACG
>JAUYDU010000221.1 GCA_030691665.1 Chloroflexota bacterium | reverse complement strand
CCACCGTCCTGTTCACCTCGGTGCTTTCCTCGCTCCTCAAGGGGAGGCTGGCGCGCGCGGCGGAGGCCCAACCTGCACCGTCGTCAACCAGCGCTTGACGCCAGCTCGGCCGAAAGCGAGCACGCACTCCGGTTGGTTGGCTTGGGTCAACCGCGCACTTCGGCCTCGCGGCACGGTGTCCTGGCCTGCTGCCAGGCATTCTCCTATGCGGCAGCGGGTAGCCAGACCTGCTAGAGGAACAGCACCGTCAAGAACCCTACCAACAGGGCGCCAAAGCCCAGCGGCACACCCAGCCGCGCCCACTCCTTCATGGAGATGCGGAGCTGGCTGGCTGTGATGATGTTGGGGATGTTGCCTGGAATGAGAATGACGCCAGCTATCATGAGGGCGAGCACCACATCCCTTATCTGGTCCACATGAAGGCTGGGGCCGATCTCGGCCGCGGCGAGAGTCGCGTTGTCCAGGACCGCCGACGAGACGTTGGCCCAGTAGAGCGCCGGGCCCGGCACATGAGCCAGGTACTTGTCCACCACGACGGAGAAGCCAGCGCCCAGCAAGGTAAGCGCCGCCACGAACACGTACACCTTGGCTGCCCTGATTGGCACCGACACCCAGGTTTCCCTCGGATGGTCGTGTTGGTCCACTTCGGCTGAAGGCGAGTCGTGCTGCACGAAGAACCGGGAGATGGCGGCCGCAACCACGATCCCCACCAGTATCTCGATGCCCAGAAGCCGGGCCAGGAAGAAGAAGTCGGCGTTGTGGGGCGGGCCTTGCAGCTTCTGAATGACGATGGTTGACAGCGGCTCACCAACGGGTGTGAGGGCTGCGCCCAGACCTATGGCAAAGCAGCCCAGGACTGCCACGTTGATGCGACTCCTGCGAGAGAGCGGCATGATGCTCAAGAACTCGGCCAGCAGGATGCCAGCGATGATGGCGGTGATGAAGCTACTGAGCAGCCCCAGCAACCCCACCATGGCGCCTACTACCGCCGGCAGTGGTGCAATGGCCAACAGCCGCAGGAGCCACCTCTTCAAGTGCTCGCGCCCCAGGTGTGCCAGGGCCCCTGCGCCCAGCACTGCGCCCGTTATCATCAGCGGGTGCGTCACCGCGTCCTTGACCACCTCGAGTTCCCACGCCCAGGCCGCTGTGACGGACAGCACACCCATGATCAGCAGGAAGAGCTCCAGGTTGTGCTCCGCCCGCTTGACGAAAAAGGGCAACACCAGGATCAGCACGAAGACGATACCGAGCAGGACCCCGACAACTAGTTCGGGCAATCTTAGACCCCCGCGTAGGCTCTCGGAGGCAGTAGCCCAGTCCTCCGAATGCTATGGTACGGACATTGCCCGCCAGCGCCAAGGCTGGACCCTCCTGACTTCGAGGGGATTGCTGCCCCGCGGTTGCCGGAGCCGAGGAAACGCTACACCTGGCCTGTCCGACGGCACGGATCCGCGACCGCCCAGGAAGGCCAGCCGGTGGCTGGGCAACAAATGTGCCGACCCTTGATGTAGCTACTCCTGGACGGCCTCCTCACTCCGCTTGTGCATGGCAAGGGCATTGACGATGAGTTGGGATGCGGCCTCGAAGCCATGTGCTCTGTGTTGATGACCAGGTCGTGGTGGATCGGGTCCTCCAGGTCGGCGTGGAAGTAGTGCCTTATGAATGCACGCCTGCTTCTGTCAAAGCGGCTGATCTCTCTCCTCGCCTGGCGCCTGTCCACCTTCAGGCTGGCAGCCACGCGCCCGACCCGAGTCGGCAGAAGGGCCACGGTGAGCACGTGGAAGGCGCGGGGATGGTCCTTCAGGATGAACTGGCTCCCACGCCCCCTGATGACGATGGAGAGGATCTCAGCCAGCTCGCGAATCACATCGACCAGCGCTCGGATATACTCGGCATCTCCCAGATGGGCAGGACGATACTCAGGTAGCCGTGGCCGCGCTCGGCAGCTCCAAGGACGGCCTGAGCGATGCGGCCCAGGCGAGTTCCTGGGGGCATCTCTTTGGCGAGAATCTCGCGGGGATCCCTTTGCACCCGCTCGGCCACGCTGGCCAGGATCTCTCTGTCAACGTAGTCCGCCTCGATGCGCTCCGCAACGAGTCGTCCGATTTCAGGCGCCCCGCTGCCAAGCTGGCCCCGTATTGTCAAAACGGGCATCGGCGTATCCTCCTTGGGTGCTGACTACCTCTGCCTGCCGAGAAACGGGGTGCTCGAAACGGATGTGGCAGCCCCCATCCGGCTCCGCACCTGCAGGCCCATTCTACACGCTCCGGCAAAGGCTGGCGAGTAGCCGTGGGATTGGCGCAGCCCATTGAGCATTCCTATCGCGGCACGTTCAGCCACGGCGTCGGTTGCACGAGAACGTTGCACGAAACGCTGAAACGTGCAGCGCCCTACCGGACCAAGTCCTGGCCTAGAGACCCAGCCGAAAACCCCGGAATGGGGCAAAACTGGCTCCAGCGCAGATACGGTTTTCAGGCCCGAAACACCTGCGAGAGGGGTTTCCGGCCAGACTTCTAGTGGCTCGCGCTGGGAATGTCCACGTGCGGGGACTCCAAATGAGTGACTCGCTGGCCAGACACACTCAAGACCCCGCCTGAGGGTGCGGCGAAACGATTGCATTCTGGCAATGGCTTGGATAACCAGAGAGGAGGGTGGACAGCCAACGAGCCAGTGGTATCATTGCCAGAGGTGGGCGGACCCCAGGATCCAGCGGGAGTCTCTCCTATTTTAGCCTCGTCATTGTCCAAACAGCGGGGTCCGTCTCAGTTGTGACGCTTGAACAACCGTGGTGACACTGATGAACCGAATGGCAAACAAAGAAGCGACAGCCCGTATCAAGATCAACAAGCTGCT
>JAUYDU010000199.1 GCA_030691665.1 Chloroflexota bacterium | reverse complement strand
GGTCCTCGACCGGCCGGAACTGGCAGAGAGGGCCCGCCGGGCTCTGGACTTCCTCTGGCAGCGCTGCCGCAAGGCGGGCTGGGGCGTGTACCGCTCCTACGATGGCAAGGCCCAAGTTCCCGGCCTGCTCGCCGACCAGGCTTGCACCGCCACCGCCCTGCTGGACGCCTACGAGGTCAGCGGCGACGCCTCCTACCTGGAGCGATCCCAGGGACTCGCCGCCTTCATCAGGCAGCATTTCAGCGACGAGGCGGCAGGCGGCTTCTTCGATGCCTGGGACCAGGCGGAGACGCTCGGGCGGCTCAGGGAACGCCAGAAGCCGCTGGCCGAAAACGCCGTCTGCGCCCGCCTATTCACCCGCCTCTACCGCCTGACCGACGACGCGAGTTTCCGCCAGGCAGCCCAAGCCACCCTCGAAGCCTTCGCCGCCGTCTATCCGGCCCTGGGCCACTTCGCCGCCGCCTACGCCCGGGCAGCCCATGCCTTTCTCAGTCCCTATGCTCGCGTCAACATCGTCGGCGACGCCGCCCACGAGGGAACGCAGGCCCTCCTGCGGGCGACCCTCCGCCTCGACCTGCCTACCCGCGCGGTGCAGGTCATCCACCCACAGCGAGACGCCTCGCGGCTACAGGCCCTTCTTCTGCCCCCGCAGCCCTGGCCCGCCGCCTACGTTTGCTACGACACTGCCTGCTCGCCGCCCGTCAGCCGGCCCGAGGAGCTGACGGTGGCCGCCCAATCCATGCGAGACCGATTCGCCCCGAAAAGGACATCCTAGCTCACAAGGAGGAAATGGCATGGCGACCAAACAAGAGATCACCTCGGCCATACGCGCCTTCGTCGAGCGCGCCGAGACGATAGCGGGCAGACTCTCCCCTGCCGACTGGCAGAAGACCGTCTATGAGCAGGGGTGGACGGTGAAGCAAGCCTACTGCCACCTCGCAGCCATGGGTGGTGCCGTGCCCTTCTTCATCAGCATGGCCGCCAGCCCGCAGCCGCCCGCTGGCGCCGGCGGAGGAGGAGGCGGCTTCGACGTCGACGCCTGGAACGCTCAGCAGGTGGCCGCCCGCCAGGACAAGCCCATCGACGAGATCCTGAGCGAGCTCAAGGCGGGCCACGAGAACGGCATCAAGACCGTCGAGGTCACGAGTGAGGAGCTGCTGGTCAAGGAGATAGCCTTGCCCTTCGAGGACCTCAGCGGCTCCCTGGGCGACCTCCTCACGCAGACCGCCACCGGGCACAACCAGGTGCACCTGGAGGACATCGACAGGGCCGTGCAGGGAGGTTAGGCGCTCACAGACTGCGCCGCCGCCGTCGGCGCCAGGCCTGCGGCGGTTCCTGCACTTCGGCGCCGGGGGCCCCGTCTACGAGGCCAAAGTAGCTGTTGGCGTCCTCCAGGACGCCGTACCACCATTCCTGGGTCTTGCGGTCCCAGTATCCCCAGCCAGCTTCCACCGTCTTCAGAACCGCCTGCACGGTCATGAAGCCCGATTTCCCGTTTCTGGCGGGGTCGCTGACGAAGATGCGGGCGTCGGGCTGGACCTCGCCTCGCAGGACCGCCAGCCTCATCGAGAGCCAGCTCGTCCCCAGCGCCTCTTGCAGCGGGGCCTGCGACCCGCGAAAGGGAAGCCTCAGGCGGCCTCCGGCCTTCCTGAGGAAAGCGGATAACCTATCGAGCACGGCTGCACCCCTCCCTTGCCCATCCTGAGCACTGCGCCCCCCGTTGCCGCAACGGCACAACGGGATGGAGAACTGTTCAATCCGAAAATAGCACATTGTCTCAGCCGTGTTGCGTGCCATCTGGTGAAAACGCGGTAGAAAGACGGTGAAATAGGGTGGATAAGCCGGGACAGCGGCAGGCTGTTCGAGACGTGCGCGTAGGGGGTGCGTAGGTACTTCCGCACCTAACCGCTAGGCCACCGCTGGCGCCAGGGCCTGGACGTTGTCGCTCCAGAGGGAGAGCTGGACCGGATCGAGGCCTGCCCTGAGCCCGTCGAAGGGGTCGCCGACCGCCCTCGGTTGCGCCAGCAGGCGGCGGTCGCCCAAGTAGCGGCCGTCCAGGAGGACGAACTGGCAGGCCCGCTTGACCGCCACTCCCAGGCGGGCCAGCTCCTTCAGGTCGCCAAAGGCGTGAGCAGAGCGGAGCTGGAGGATGCGGCGAGCGCTCACCGGCCCGATGCCCGGCACCCGCAGCAGCTCGTCGTAGGTCGCCCGGTTCACCTCCAGGGGAAAGCGCTCCGGATGAAGGAGGGCCCAGGCGGCCTTAGGGTCGACATCCCTGGGCAGCGAGCCTCCCGGCTCAAAGGGCAGCTCCGGGAAACGGAAGCCGTAGAAGCGCAGGAGCCAGTCGGCCTGATAGAGGCGGTGCTGGCGCAAAGGGGGAACCGGCGGCGCCAGCTCCTCGCCGCACACCGGCTGGTAGGCGCTGTAGTAGACCCGGCGCATGGCGAGGCGGTCGTACAGACCCTGCGAGGTCTCCATGATCTGCTGATCGCTCTCGCCGGCGGCCCCCACCACCAACTGGGTGATCTGCCCTGCCCGTAGCTGGCCGGGGTAACGCTGTTGCAGGCGGCGCACCTCCTCCATAGGTGGCAGAAGGAGGCCATAGCTCTTCCTGGGGGCGATGCGGGCCAGGTGCTCGGCGGTGGCCGCCTCCAGGTTCACCGAGACGCGGTCGGCCAGAGCCACCGCCCGCTCGATGTAGTCGGCGGGCTGGCCGGGCATGAGCTTCAGGTGGATGTAGCCGGAGAACCGCTCGCGCTGGCGCAGGATCTCCACCGTGGTGAGCATTCGCTCCGCGGTCTTGGCGGCGCCGCCAGCAACCCCCGAGCTGAGGAAGAGGCCGGTCACCAACCGGCGCTGCCACATCTCCATGAAGGTCCTGGCCAGCTCCTCCGGCTGGAATGACGTGCGGCGAATCTGGCGGTGGCAATTGATGGCGCAGTAGCGGCAGTCGTTCTCACAGACGTTGGTCATCAGCACCCGCAGGAGGGGAACGCAGCGGCCGCCACTGACGTCGGCGTAGAAGATGCCGCCCGGCCCGTTCTTCTGGCCCAGCGGGGGCCGGCGAACGGTGCGAGGCCGCCCCTCGACGTCGTAGCTGGCGTCGTAGGTGCCCAGGAGCTGGAGCTTATCCTCGCTGTCCATACACCCCAGGATAGCGCATAAGAACATGCGTTTCAAGCCCCTGGGGGCA
Source organism: Chloroflexota bacterium (assembly GCA_030691665.1). Lineage (GTDB taxonomy): Bacteria > Chloroflexota > Dehalococcoidia > SM23-28-2 > SM23-28-2 > JAUYDU01. The sequence continues at coordinate 245 of JAUYDU010000199.1, read as the reverse complement.
GTATGACCGGTTCGCCGTCGCTGGGTTAACTCTCGACCCCCGCCTGATGGCGGGGGCATCAATCGGTCTCACCATGCCGCAGCCTTTAGGATAAACTCCCCCGCGGATTGAAATCCGCGGCTTGGCCGGAAGCTGCGGGTTTATGGTGTTAAACAGAATAATCTCATATCGCCTCTAGCGCGCCGAACAGGGAGACAAACCTCGTAGGGGCCGACCTTCAGGTCGGCCCTGGGCGGAGCTGAAGC
>JAUYDU010000093.1 GCA_030691665.1 Chloroflexota bacterium | reverse complement strand
GGAGGAGATGACGGGCATCCCCATGGCGTCGCCGAGGGCGCGGGCGAGAGCCGTCTTGCCGGTGGCGACCAGGCCGCAGGTGATGAGCAGGACGAGCGGCGGCTGGCGAGCGGCGTACTGGCAGGCCAGGCGGAAGTAGCGGCGAGCCAGGGAGCGGGCCTGCTCCTTCTCCTCGGCGGCGATCTCCGGCTGGCCCAGCCGGAAGCTCTCCACCTTACCCCGCACGCAGGCCCGATAGCACTCGTAGAAGTCGATGACAGCGAGGATTCCGGGGTCGGCGGCTGCCTCAGCGTAGCGCTTCACCAGCACGTCCGCCAGGTCGGGCCGGCCGCGGAAGTCCAGGTCCATGGCCAGGAAGCCGACGTCGCCAGCGACATCCGTGTAGCGAAAGCGGCGGTTGAACTCGATGCAATCGAAGATGCACAGACCATCGGTGAAGCAGATGCTGTCCGAGCGGACGTCGCCGTGGCAGTCGCGGATGCGACCCTCCTGAACGCGCCGCTCCAGCAACGGCCGCTGGCGGGTGAAGAAGGAGCGCACGTAGGCCCGAAGATAGCGGTCTTGCTCAGGGGTGATGGTGTCGCCGATGTAGGGAGCCCACTGCTGGAAGTTCTCCTCCCAGGCGATACGGATGGCCCGCGCGCCATAGCGGGCGATGGCAGGGCTGGTGGCCGCGTGAGCGTGGAAGTGGGCCAGGCGCTCGGCCACCGCCTCCACCATCGCCGGCGATACCTGGCCCGCCGCCAGCAGACGATCCATCATGCGGTCAGCGGGCAGGCGGCGCATCTTGACGGCGTACTCGACCGCCTTGCCTGGCCCCTCCATCCACAGATGGCGGCCCTCCCTGGCGATGCGCACCACGCCCAGGTAAGTGTCCGGACAGAGGCGGCCATTGAGGACAACCTCCTGGCGGCAGTAGTAGCGCCGCTTGGCCAGCGTCGTGAAGTCCAGGAAGCCGAAGTCCACCGGCTTTTTGACCTTGTAGACGAAGTCGCCTGCCAGCAGGACGTAAGAGATGTGGGTCTGCACCAGCTCCACCTCTCCCACCGGGTGGGGGTAGGCGGCCGGCTCCAACAGCTCGCGAATCAGCTCCGGCAGCTCTGCTGTGGACATCGTCCCCTCGGAGGTCTCGGGACACAGCTTGCCCGCCGTAGGGAGTATAGCACCGCCTGTTGACAGCGGCGTATACTGCCGCTGGGGGCGCGATGAGAGAAGCGAAGGTCGTCACCTGCTTCCTCCTGCGGCGGACGCCCGGCGGGGACGAGATCCTGCTCCTGCGACGCAGCCAGGAGGTGGGCACCTACCGAGGCCGCTGGGCCGGGATCAGCGGCTACCTGGAGAAGGAGCCCCTCGCCCAGGCCTACGCCGAGATCGAGGAGGAGGCAGGGTTGGGGAAGGAGGACGTGCGGTTGCTGCGAGCGGGCGAGGCCCTCGAGGTGGTGGACGCGGCCGGCGACCGCCGCTGGATTGTGCACCCCTTTCTCTTCGAGGTTGACCGCCCGGAGAAGGTGCAGCTCGACTGGGAGCACGTCGAGACACGCTGGATCCGGCCGCAGGAGATCGGTCGGTACGAGACCGTCCCCCAGCTAGCCGAGACCCTGGGGCGGGTGTATCCTCTGCCGCAGCCATGAGCGCCGTCAGCGCCGACATATCCGAGGCCATCGAGGCCATCAGCCAGGATCGGGCCCACGGCGCGGGCTGGCTGGCCCGCGAGGCGGTCAACGTGCTCGTGCAGTCGCTCCAGGACTGCCGGGCCCGGACCGGCGAGGAGTTCCTGTCCTACCTCAGGGAGGTGGGACAGGCCCTGGCCCGGGCCCAACCGAGCATGGCTGCCGTGAGCAACGCCGTCGGCGCCGTCGTCCTGGCGGCTGCCGGAAAAGCAGGGGCGGGCAGCCTGTCTGCAACGCGGCGGGCGGCCGTGGTGCGAGCCCGCCAGATAATCGCTAGCTGGGACAAAGCGGTGAGCCGCATCATCCACTACGCCGAGCGAACCGTCCCGCCGAAGGCGGGCATCCTGACGCACAGCTATTCGGCAACCGCCCTGGCCGTGCTGGAGCACCTGGGGAGCCAGGGGGCGAGCGTCATCGCCACCGAATCGGCCCCTCTGTACGAAGGGAGGGCTACGGCCCGCCATCTAGCCCGCCTGGGGGTAGGGGTGACCTTGATCAGCGACGCCCAAGCGGGATCGTTCGTGTCCAGGGCCTCGGCAGTGCTGGTAGGCGCCGACACCGTCTTCGCCAATGGCGCCGTCGTGAACAAGGTGGGCACCTATACCCTGGCCCTCCTGGCGGGCAAGGCCCACGTCCCCTTCTACGTGGCGACGGAAACCCTGAAGGTGGCTTCGACCCGGCCAACGTCCGGGTTCGGTAGGGAGGCCGGCTGGGAGGCGGGGGGCGACGACCTGGTTGGGGCCATCCCCGCCGTCTACTTCGACCTGACGCCGCCGCGGCTGGTGACCGCCCTCATCACCGAACAAGGCGTCTTCCGGCCAAGGGAGATACGCCCCCTGGCCATCCGCGCCCGCCAGTACCGAACGGCTCTCTTCCCCTA
>JAUYDU010000091.1 GCA_030691665.1 Chloroflexota bacterium | reverse complement strand
CCCCGCACGTCCTTGAGCTTCATCCGCACCTGGGCGCTGCCCCGCCCCAGCTTCAGATGGGTGAACTCCACCACCTGGTAGAGCACTCCGTCTATCTCGGTGGTTATTCCTCGCCGCAGGTCGCCCGTGTCGATCATCTTTCCCTCGCTCCGACTTTGCCCAGCAGTCGCCCGCCTACCGGACAGTCAGCCAACGCTGAGCTTGCCTGCCCTGGTCAGCACCCGCGGCCGGCCGTCCTCCAGCACCACCATATCCTCGATGCGCACGCCGCCCCAGCCGCTGACGTAGATGCCCGGCTCGATGGTGAACACCATGCCATCAGCCAGCACGTCCTTGGAGGTACGAGCCAGGCGGGGCGTCTCGTGGATCTGCAAGCCGACACCGTGGCCCAGGCCGTGGCCAAAGTTCTCGCCGTAGCCCGCCTCGGCGATGACGTTGTGAGCCAGCAGATGGGCCTCCTCGCCAGTCATCTCCTTTCGGATCAGGGCCTCCGCCGCCAACTGGGCAGTGAGAACTATATCGTAGAACTTGTTAAACTCCTCGCCCGGCCGGCCCAGAACGATGGTGCGGCTCAGGTCCGAGCAGTAGCCGTCGATGCGCACCCCCATGTCGATGATGATCGGCTCCCCCTCCTCGATTCTCTTCTCCGGGCGGGGGTAGGCATGAGGCATCGCCGCCCACGGCCCGGCGGCCACAATCGTCTCGAAGGAGACGCCGTCGCCACCGTGCTCACGAATGTATTTCTCGATCTCCCAGGCCGCCTGCGCCTCCGTCCAGCCAGGCTCGATGCGCTGGGCGACGGCCTCGAAGGCCTCGTCGCCCAGATCGACCGCTCGCTGGATGGCTGCCACCTCCTCCGCCTCCTTGACGGCCCTCAGTTGCTCCACCAGCGGCGGCGCCGCCAGCAGCTTTGGCCGGTCGGAGGCCGGCATGTCCTTGACCGCCTTGGTCAGCGTCTGATAGGTGGCCACGGTGATGTCGCCAGCCTGGAAGCCCAGCTTCTTGCCAGCCAGGCCCGCCTCGCCCACCAGCGAGGCGAACCAGGAGGGCAGCGGCCCGCTGGCGGGGAACAGGGCGAAGTCGGGCGCCTCGCGCTGTGCCTGCTCGTAGTACCGAAAGTCCACGGCGACGAAGGCTGCCTCCGGGGTGAGCAGTAGGAAGCCCACGGAGCCCGTGAAGCCCGATAGATAGCGCCGGTTGGCCCCCACATTCTTGAAGGTGTCCTCCACCGGGCTACTGACCAGCAGGCCGTCCAGCCCCACCTCCGCCATCTTCTGGCGCAGCTTCTCCAGCCGCCTATTCACGGCCTTCCTCTTTGGCGATTGCCACCAGCGACTCCAGAGCCTGGATGTAGCCCTGCCACCCCTGGCCGGAGATCTGCCCCCGGGCGATAGCAGCCATGACGGAGCGGCGGCGGAAGGGCTCCCGGGCGTGGATGTTGGACAGGTGAACCTCGATGAAGGGCAGGCCGCAGCCCTCCAGGGCGTCCCGCAGCGATAGGCCGTAGTGGGTGAGAGCGCCGGGGTTGATGATGATCCCCTGAGCGCCTTCCCCCTCAGCCTGGATGAAATCGATCAGGGCTCCCTCGTGGTTGGACTGAAAGGCACGCACCTCTGCCCCCAGCTCGGCCGCTCGCTGGGCCACTCGCGCCTCGATCTCCTTCAGCGTCAGCGAGCCGTATATCTGCGGCTGGCGCCGGCCCAGGGTGTTCAAGTTGGGCCCATTGACCAGAAGGAACCTCATACTCCCCCATCACTCCCGCAACAGGGTGACGAACTCCTCAACAGTTAGCCCCGCACCGCGAACAAGAGAACGCAAAGTGCCTGGTTTGACTTCTTTCCTACCGCCAGGAACGCTCAAATGCCGTCCATCGGGATGGTAGAGGATAGCATGGTCGCCCCGCCAGTGGTCAAGATTGAACCCTGCACGCTCGAAAGCTCGGACAGCCTCATGACCCCTTACCACCGGCAGCCGGGCCATTTACACGGCTACCTCAGCAGGGACCTCCACCTCCCGCGTCTCAATGGTTAGGGGAAGACGCTCCGCGGCGCGGTCCGCCAGAACTCGCCTGATCTCCTCGGCCACCGCTTCTGGCGTTTCCACAGCCGGGGGCATTCCCTGTTTGCGGCGCACCGCGAGGATTCCCAGGATGGCCTCGCGGATATTGGCCAAAGCTTCCCCCAGGGTCTCTCCCTGGCTCGCACAGCCAGGGAGAGCGGGACAGTGGACCGAATAGCCTCCCACTTCCTCCGGTTCAAGGATCACCGTGAACTTCATCCTAACTCTCCCCCTGGCTCCGCCTTCGCCGCTGCGACCGCCACTGATTGTAGAAGGCCTCCAGATAGCGCTTCCGCTTTTCGGTCTCGCTCACGTGGGTGTAGATCTGGGTGCTGGCCACGCTGGCATGGCCGAGCAGCTCTTGCACCACCCGCAGGTCGGCCCCGCCATCCAGCATATGAGTGGCGAAGGTGTGGCGCAACAAGTGAGGGAAAACCCGCTCGTCCAGGCCGGCCTTCAGCGCACATCGACGCAACAGGATCTGCACCGCCCGCGCTGACAGCCGTCCGCCCTGCCTGTTCAGGAAGAGCGCCCTCTCCCGTGGACGCTGGACCAGGGCCGGCCGCCCTTCTCGCAGATAGCGGTCCAGCGCGGCCTCCGCCGACCTGCCGAACAGAGCCAGGCGCTCCTTCTTGCCCTTGCCCAACACCCGCACCTCCCGCTGCCGCAGGTCAAGGTCGCCGATGTCCAGGACCACCAGCTCGCTCAAACGCAGCCCCGCAGCGTACAGCAGCTCCAGAATGGCCCGATCCCGCAGGTCCTTGGGACTATCGCCATCCACAGCGCCGATGATGCCCAGCAGTTGTTTGGACGTAAGGAAGCTGGGCAGCCGCCGCTCCTTCTTGATCTTGTCCACACCGGCCAGGGGGTTCCGCTCGAGGTGACCCTCCCGTGCCAGGAAGCGGTAGAAGCAACGAATAGTACTCACCTTCCGCACGATGCTGCCTGGCACCGTCCCGCCGGCGCGAAGTGCCGCCAGGTAGCGGCGCAGGAGATGACGGTCTACGGTGCGGATGTCTCTCCCCTCCTGTTCCTCCACGTAGCCGAAGAAGGAGCGCAGGTCGTTCTGGTAGTTGCGGAGGGTGTAGGGTGACAGGTTCCGCTCAGCCTGGAGCCAGCGCAGATAAGCCTGAAGGGCCTGCCTTGAGGGGAGCGAAAGGAGGTCATCCATGTCGGCTCTCCCTAAGCTGTCGTTCCTGCCGGAGCTTCCTCCGGCAACTCGCCCCGCCAGCGACACTGGCCGCAGCGGCCCCGTCCCTCGCCGTCGGCAGTCAGGAGACCACCGCACTGGGGGCAGGGCGTGGCCAGAGGGCGATTCCAAGTGGTGAACTGACAGGCGGGGTAGCCGGCACAGCCGAAGAACAGACGGCCCTGACGGCTACGCTTCTCCACGATGTCGCCGCCACACAGAGGGCAGCGAGCACCGGTCTTGACCAGCAAGGGTCGCCTGCCCTGACACTGGGGGTAGCGAGAGCAGGACAGGAAGGGGCCATAGCGGCTGCGCTTGGCAACCATCGGGGCGTCGCATTGAGGGCAGGCCTCCTCGCTGACCGGCAGCGGCTCGCCTTCGCCCTCCAGAGGTCGCGTGTTGCGGCACTTGGGGTAGCCCGAGCAGGCCAAGAAACGGCCGCGCCTGCCCCAGCGAACGATCATGGGTTGGCCACACTGGTCGCAGGTTTCACGCGTCTCCTCGTGAGCTACCGGCGCGTCGGCGGCCACAGCCAGGGCTTTCATCAGAGGAGCGTAGAACTCCTGCACCACCGGCTGCCACGGTCTCTCGCCGCGGGCGATCTCGTCCAGCTCCCCCTCCATCCCGGCGGTGAACTTGACGTTCACGATGTCGGGGAAGTAGGTGGTCAGAAGGTCGTTGACCACAAAGCCCAGCTCCTGCGGCCGCAGGCGACCGTTCACCTTCTCTACATAGCCCCTCCCCTCAACAGTGGCCAGAATGGGAGCGTAGGTACTGGGCCGGCCGATGCCGTTCTCCTCCAGTGCCCTTATCAGGGTGGCCTCAGTGTAGCGAGGGGGCGGCTCGGTGAAGTGCTGCTCGGGGAAGAGTCCCAGCAGGCGGAGAGGGTCGCCCGCCGCCAGCTCCGGCAGAGGGTTCTTGCCCACGTCCTCCTCTTCCCCCTCGTCCCTCGCCTCGGTATAGAGATGGCGGTAGCCGGGGAAAGCGAGTTGGGTGTTGGTGGCCCGAAGGATGTAGGGGCGGGGCTTGCCCGCGCCCAGGGGCGTGGCCTCGATGTCCGCCGTCGTCACGTCGAAGACGGCGTCGGCCATCTGGCTAGCCACCATCCGCTGCCAGACGAGGGTGTACAGACGCTGCTGGTCTCTGTTCAGGTGGGAACGGACGCTCTCTGGCTCGCGATAGGTGGAGGTGGGGCGAATGGCCTCGTGGGCCTCCTGCGCCCCCTTCACCTTCTTCTTATACACGCGGGGCGCAGGAGGCAGGTAGGCCTGGCCGAACTTCTCTCGGATGTAGGCCCGCGTCTCCTCCCGGGCCGAATCGGCCACCTGAGTGGAGTCAGTGCGCATGTAGGTGATGAGCCCGACTTCCCCCTCGCCGCCGATGGGCAGCCCCTCGTAGAGCTGCTGGGCGACGCGCATCGTCTTCTGGGCCGAGAACCCCAGGCGGCGGGACGCCTCCTGCTGGAGCGTGCTGGTGATGAAGGGCGGTGACGGTCGCCGCACTTGTCGCTTCTTCTGGACATCGACCACCCGGTAGGCGGCCGACTCCAGCAGGCGCACCAGACCGTCGGCCTCCTGCTGGCTCCCGATCTCCAGCTTCTTGCGACCCTTCCCCGCCAGGCCTGCCAGCTTGGCCCGAAACTTATGCGGCTCGCCCGGCTTCGTCCCCTCGGCCTTGGCAAGCTCCGCCTCGATGGTCCAGTACTCCTTGGCGACGAAGCCCTGGACCTCCCGCTCCCGCTCCACCACCAGGCGCAGGGCCACCGACTGCACCCGTCCCGCCGACAGGCCCCCCCGCACCTTCTTCCACAGCAGAGGGCTCAGCTTGTAGCCCACCAGGCGGTCGAGCACCCGCCGCGCCTGCTGGGCATCCACCAGCCGCATATCGATCTGGCGGGGGCGACGGAAGGCGTCCCTCACCGCCTGGGGCGTGATCTCGTGGAACACCACCCGCCGCAGCGAGCGATCGTCCAGGCCAGCCGCCTGCACCAGGTGCCAGGCGATGGCCTCGCCCTCGCGGTCGGGGTCGGTGGCCAGGAAGACCGTCTCCGCTCGTTGGGCCGCAGCCTGTATCTCCCCTACCACCGAGCGCTTCTCCTTGGGCACGATGTAGTAGGGCTCGAAGCCCTGCTTCACGTCCACACCCAGCACCGACTTCGGTAGGTCGCGCACGTGGCCGACGGACGCCTTCACCTCGTATTGATCCCCAAGGATGTTGGCCACCGTCCGAGCCTTGGCAGGCGATTCGACCACTACCAGGCTCTTGCCCCCTCGTTTAGCCATGGGGGTCATGCCCTGTAGGCGCTGCCAGCCTCGCGGGCCCGCACGTAGTTCATGCGACCCATCTGGCGCACCAGTCCCTTCAGCTCCAGCATGGCCAGAGCGCTGCTCACGGTGGCGATGGGCAGGCCGCTGCGACGGCGCACCTCGTCGATGTGGATGGGATCGGTGGAGATATGGCGCAGCAGTTGCTTCTCCGTGTCGTCGGCGGCAACGAGCTCCTTCATCTCCATCTGTTGAGGCACCATCGTCAGGTTCAGCTCTTCCAGGATGTCCTGGACGGTTTGCACCAGCTTGGCCCCCTCTTGGAGCAGGCGATGGGGGCCACGGCTCTGGGGCGAGAAGATGCTGCCCGGCACCGCGAACACCTCTCGGTTCTGCTCCAGGGCCAGGCTGGCGGTGATCAGGGCGCCGCTCTTGAGGTCGCCCTCCACCACCAGGACGCCCAGGCTCAAGCCGGACATGATCCGGTTGCGGCGCGGGAAATGCTCGCCCCGCGGCTGGGTGCCCAGGGGGTAGTCGCTCACCAGAGCACCTCGCTCGCGCACCTCCTGGGCCAGCTTCAGGTGCTCCGGCGGGTAGACCATGTCCAGGCCGCAGGCCATGACGGCGATCGTCCGGCCGCCGCTGTCCAGAGCCGCCCGGTGGGCGATGGCGTCGATCCCCCGCGCCAGGCCGCTGACAATGGTTATCCTTTGGGCCGCCAGGTCGGCGGCCACGTATTCCGCCACCTGACGCCCGTAGGGCGTGGGCCGGCGGGTGCCCACCACCGCCACCGCCCACTCGTCCGCCTCCGTCACCTCGCCCCGAACGTAGAGGACCGGCGGAAGGTCGTAGATCTCTTTCAGGTGCGAAGGATACGCGGGGTCGTTCCAGGTGAGGGCTCGCACGCCGTGGCGGGCCAGCCGCTCCATCTCTGCCTCAGGTGAGATCTTGGGGCGCTGAGCGGCGATGGCAGACGCCGTCTTCTCGTCCAAGCCGGCCGCCCGCAGCTCGGCCGGAGTGGCCGTCCAGGCATTCTCCAGGCGGCCGAAATGCTTCTCCAGCAGAGAGTATCGAACGCGGCCGATGCCGGCGATGCGGTTGAACGCCACCCAGTACTGGCTATCGTTAGCTTGGCTGACCATAGGCGGCACTGATTTTAGCACGGGCCAGGGGGCAACACAAACCTGCCTCCGCCAAAAGCGGAGGCAGGTTTGTGTTGGCCTTGGGCCCGTGCTAAAATCAGTGCCGCCTATGGTCAGCGAAGCGAACGAAAGCCAGTACTGGGTGGCGTTCAACCGCATCACCGGCATCGGCCGCGTTCGATACTCTCTGCT
>JAUYDU010000006.1 GCA_030691665.1 Chloroflexota bacterium | reverse complement strand
TGCTGTAACGGTCGGTCGAGCGGCCTGTTTCTTTTCACAGGCGATCAGGGCCAGGACAAGGCCTGCCAGCAAGAAAAACAGTGGTACCAATCTCTTAAGCATCTCTAGCTCCTTGCTTTACTTCTTCCCCGTCAACGCATCCAGCAGTTGTTTCACCAGGATGCCGTCTTGCTCAGCTTTCTTCAGAGCGGCCAAGATCTGGTCTCTCTCCTTTGAGGTTGTGTTTGGGCCAATGGCAGCGCAGAGCTGCTCCGGCTCCTGAAGAGTTTGCAGCCATGTAGAAATAGCGCTAGTAGCGTCCTGGACCTGGGTTGTCTGGGGGGTTACGGCCTTCAACTGCCCTAGTATCTTGGTGGCGCTCTGGCCAGAGGCTTGAAGTTGTGGCACCGCGGAAGTGCACACCTGCCGCGCGCTGGCCAGCGCCAACTTCTGCTGGAAGGCAGCGAAAGCCTGGGAGACTGCGTCCCCTTTGCCTGAGAAAAGGGCCGATTCCAGCACCGGCTCCAGTTCCTGTCGGGCCTGGTCAATGGCTTTTAGCAGGGCAGTGATACCTCGCTGGTCGCGTTCGGCAGAGGAGAGTCCCTGGGCGATGGCTTCAATCTTCGCTTTGGAGTCCCGAATCTTCCCGTCAACGTCAGCCAGGAGGAGTTGTTTCTGCTGCTGGACTGCTTGCTTCAATACTTCTGGCCATAGAGTCTTCCCCTCGTTGTTATAGGCCTCTTGCTTGGCCTTATCGTCTTTGAAGATGTTAACCATAGCCTGCAGATGTTCGGCATCGGTCTTGCTCAACTCCATAGCCTTGGCCTGAAGCCGCGTTTGGGTATCCTTTTTCCTCTGCTCGATGAAGGTTTGCATCTGCTGCTTTATTTGTTCTTTTGTTGCGCCGGTTTTCTGAAGGCGCTGGCGTTCCGCATCGATGAGCTTCTGGTCCTCTGCCTGGGCCTGGGCGGCAAATGGCTTCATTTGCTCCTTGGTCTTGGCTTTCAGGGCTTCCCCAGCCGCCTTCAGGGTATTTTTGACCTCTTCCATGGCGGCCTGGATTTGCTGGACATCGGCCTTGCGGACCTGTTCCAGGTTCTCAAGCGCAATCTTGGCTTGTGTAGGGTCCGCAGCGTCGCAGACCTTCTTGACCACCGATTCAATATTGGTTTGGAGCTGAGAGATGTTGGGGAACTTCAGGGTGACCCCAACGGCAGTAGCGTGGGGCTGGGCGTTTTTGATAGCCTCGGAGGTCATAGCGTACGAAGCGATGACCCGGCCAGCACGCCACCGGGCAATAGTGCAGAAGGTTTGCACCAAGTCTCTAGCGTTTGACGTTGGCGTGGGTGTAAAAATAGCCGTGGGCGTTGGGGTTGGAGTCTTGGTAGGCGTGCTTGTAGCTGTAGGCGTGGGTGTCTTAGTTGGCGTGACCGTGGCCGTAGGTGTACGCGTTGGAGTTGGCGTAGGGGTGAGAGTAACCGTAGGCGTGGGTGTCTTAGTTGGCGTGACCGTGGCCGTAGGTGTTGGCGTGCTTGTAGCTGTCGACACAGGGGTATTAGTTGGTGTGGGCGTTGGCGTGGCTGTCGCGGTGGCCGTAGGCGTGGGGGTGGAGGGAGCAAAGCTGGCGGTGATCGAATATTTGCCGTTAATCGTAATAGTTGTGTTAGCTGCACTCGGGTTAGCAATTGTCGCCACGTCACCTGTCCAGCCTGTAAACTGGTATCCGGGAGCCGGTGTGGCAGTAATATTGACCTCGGTGCCTGGCTGGTAGGCATAACGTCCCGCCGGTGGGTTCGTACTGCCATACCCATTAACGCCAATGGTCATGCGATACGGCACAGTGAAGGACCGTACCTCCCCGTAATGATTTTTAATTCCGTCAAAGACATCATCCGGCGCATTACCTGTAGCTTTAGCCCGGAACTGATAAGTAGTACCTTGAATCAATGGATAAGCAATGGCACTGTATGTGCCCGGGCCGAGCAATACGCCGGCAACCGTACCCGGGGAAGCAAATTGGTCTAGATTGGAGGTACCCCACTCAAATCCGGCCACAACTCTATGTGACGTACCCATTTCTACAAGTAGCCCGTTCATTTTCGCCAGATAATAATCACCGTAACTTTCCTCTATCTCCGAGGCGGGAGAGGTGGCTACTGTCGGTGGAACGCCCACGAGGGTGAAAAAGACTGAGGCCCCTCCCTGATTGTTAAGTCTATTGTCAGCGGCAGTAGCTCTCGCCCGGAACCAATAGGTTACACCCGGCCGCAGCGGCGTTACAGTGGCGCTGAATGAGCCTGGGGCGGTCATGACAACAAATTTAGGTGTGTAGTTCCCCTGGTGTTCAGTTGGGAGGGGGGGAAGGCCTTCTCCCCATTCAAAGTTGACTTCGACGGCCTCGTTTGGATGATCAAAGATCACACCCATAGTCGTGAGTTCCCCATGTAGGGTGGCTGAGTTGTGGGTAATATGGTCGGCGTAAAGGGTGACTACTGTCATATTTTCCTGATACGCCAGTACTGGCGCAGACAGTGGCCCCAACAAGCCCAGCAGCATTGCCAGCCCCGTGATGAGCGCTCCACCTGTAGTTCTCCATGTTTTCATTTTAAAATTCCACTTTGTTTTCTTAATGCAGTGATTAAGCTGGGATTTCCCATATCAACTCGTAATGAGCTGACCGTGTCCCTCTTTAGTCTTAATACCGATGCTATGCCCATCGCTGTCCGGAAGATACAACATAGAACTCCAGGTCGCCCCGCCGTCGCTGGTCTTATAGAGCCAGGACTCCGGGATGTCAGTCGCTGGCTTCGAGCGCGTCGCCCAGACATACACCTCTCCTCGACTCCCTGTCCAGAGGCCACGCCCACCACTCGACAAACTGGCCCCACTCGGCAGCCCCGGGATCGTTACTACTGACCACTCGGGAAGCGCCGATGGGCTGGCGTTGACCGCCACAGCGGAAAGCGTGCCAAGCAAAACAATGAAAGATGTCAGAACGGCAAAGCGCAGTCGGGCTAGCATGAACACCTCCCACGCCAAACAGTGGTCATGGACAGGATACTGACCATTGGCATCGCCATCATACTACCACAGTTGGCTTGGTCGCCAGCAACCGACATTTCCCATTTGGTGCTGGCCCTGACCCCCAGCCGGGGGAGAAACTCACAGCCACACGCGACTCGCACCTTTTGGTGAGTCATCAACTTGACTATCCCTCGCCTGGCGCTCACGGTTGCAGGCGCCTCCAACGGTTCCCTGGATCTTTCCGATAGCCACTCTGTGCTCCTCCCTGGGGTGGCCCTCGCTAACTCCAACGCTACCTCCTTGGCTATCATGGGCTATCATGCCACCGCCTTGGCTCAAGCCACGACCACCTAAACTAAAACCACGATGAAACCCGCAGAGTCGCCGTGAGATGCCATATGAGATACAAGGTGCCATGTAGATCCCACCTTGGCTTTAGTTTAGCTGGGTCTTGGTGGCGCAGCCTAGCGGTCCGATCGAAGACCCCCTATGACAGTTGGCAGTGCGGGGCATCGCAGTTCAGATAGGCCGACCAAATCGGAGCGTTTGCGTTGGCGTCGAAGCCCGCTGAACCGCGCGGGTTCTCCCAGCGGTCGAAGTCGGGGTGCCAATGGTTGCACAGACCGACGTTGTGTAACCCGTGGTCAGCCCACTAGTGTCGCGTCAGGCTATTAGGGCCCCGCTCGGGGGTGCAGGGGCGAAGCCCCCGCCGAGGGTCTAGGGGTGTCCCCCAGATACACTATCTCCCCCTCTCCTGCAGGAGAGGGGGTCAAGGGGGTGAGGTATACGCCTCTGGACAGGGTGCATTCAAAGCACCGTGATTTAGGTGACGCGACACTGGACAAGGCAGCCACGGACGCTCAGAGCGTCCGTGGCTGCCCTTCACGATGGCACCTTCAGACGACCTCGTCTATGGGAGCCCGGGGCAACTCAGAGGCGCGCCCGCGTCCATGGCACGCAGCACGCCCATCTCGCCATGAATGCAGCCGACCAGCGGCAGCCTGGGGTCGCGGGGCGCAACGCCTCCCGCGTAGGCCACCCCGAAGCTCGCCAGGGCCAGCAGTCCAGCCGCCAGCGCGGCCAGTGCCAGCCTCCTCACCGCTCACCTCCGCCAGGGCCCGCTAGCCCTAGAACCAATTCCGGGATGCGCTCTAATAGATGGCCTTGACGCCCAGGTCATCGCCCTTGGCCAGAGTGTCCTTCCTCATCTCGGCGTAGTCGCCGTAGCCGTACATGGTCAGGTTGGCATGAGAGGCGTCGTACATGTCCAGCAGCATCAGCGTGTGACCGGCCTCGTGGGTGCCGATGTTGCGAACATCCATGGCTTTGGCCACGCCGCTGTTGGTGGGATCTTCATAGGTAGCCGGATCGCACGCATCGTTCCCATCAGCATCGCACACCGGCGGAGTGTAGGCCCAGCGGTAGTTGTTGTTGAACACCATGTCTGTCTCGGCGATGTAGCCGGTGCTGGTGTAGTACCACACGTACGTGACGGCGATGGCGTTGCTGCGGACCGCCTTCCAGCCCACCACGTTCTTCCCATCCAGGCGGGGCAGCGTGGCCCTGCTGAGGGTGCCCTTGTTGGTGTAGTTCAGCCCGGCGTCGCTAGCCGTCTCCCACGTGGCGAAAGAGGCATCAATGGCGGCCAGGGCGGCGCTCTTGGTGAGGGCCGGGCTGGTCTTGGCGCTGTAGTTGAGCTGCACGTAGTAGGGGATGCCAGCCCCGCCTCCTGTGGGGTCCTGCCAGCGGATGGGCAGCCCGCCGCTGGTGGTGGCGATGGCGAAGTCGGCGCAGCCGGAGGGGCTGGGATCGGCGCAGATGGAAGCGGCAGTCACACCGGTGTCATGGCCCCTGGGATGGTGGACAAACACCTTAACCGCCAGGCCTGGCGGCAGCGGGCCCGCATCCGGGGGCCCAGCGTCTGGAGGCGCGGCGCCCAGCCCTAGGACCAGAACGATGGAGACGATAAGCGTAACGACTAGCCATTTGGTGTGACGTAATGAGAGCATACACAACCTCCACAACCCACATTGACTCCCCCGTGAGAGCGTTTATAGTCTAGCCCTGCTCATGCGGGATGTCAATAGCTGGCCGCTGAGATGCCAGCCGGGATTCCCCATTTGGCACCAGGCCTTGCCCCCCTGCCAGGGCAGAAACTGAACAAGCACATGATACCCCCGCCTTCTGGCGTGTCAACTGCCTGTCCCCCGCCCAGTGCTCACGATGGCAGGCGCTTCCAACGGTTCCCTGGACCCTTTCGGTAGCCGCCCTGTGCTCTTCATCGGCGCAGTTGAACATTCCAACGTTTCGTTTAATCTGGGGGCCAATTGCAGAGCCTCAATGTGGCTTCTGGTGCAGTCGTTGATCAGGCCTCCGTCTAGGCCGAACTTCCGACGATTTCGTATCTAGCCGTATCTGCGTTGTAGCCAGTACGAGTCTTGACAAACTAACCACTAATGTTGATAGTAGAGGCACCGTCATCGGGGAAAACCGGTTTGCGCATCCTCCAAATAGGATGTAGCCAGAAGAACGTCGGTTTTGTATCTGATGGTCTGGAAGTTCGGTCTAGGTACCGAAAACAGACTTAGACGGGATGATCGGGGAGCATGGAGGGTGGTGGCCGCTGGATAATGACCAGGCGAGTGGATAGGTGGTTGCTTGGGGCTTGCAGGCAGACATTCTTGGCGTCTTGGCTTTTGCAGGAGTAGCCTGGGCGCTGCTACGAAAGCGAATCGTGTGGGCCTGGCACCCTTGTTGTATCGTGTCGCGTGTTGAGGTCATCCAGAGGGTGGGCTGTCCATAATATGAAATAGGGGTTCTCTCACTTTGTCAGCCGGATCTTCGATTTCTCCAGGACGCCGAAGTTCGTTATCCGCTCTCTGGCAGACAGCTCAAACGTAGTCCCACCCCATTCAACCGTGCTCTTTCCATCCCAGGTCCACCCTTCGCCGGGCCGAAGAACGATCTGCTGGCCTCCGCGAGAGAGGTAGGCGACGCCGCGAGCGTCAACCCCTTCCACGGTGAGCTGTAGTGTCGTGTCATCACGCGGGGGTTCGGCGAACGGGAGCCTGGCTACCGCGAACACCCTGCTGTTTGCGCCTGCACCCGCCGAGCCGCTGCGACTGGTGCCTCTGCCATTGACGACCTTTAGCTCCGTCAGGTCCTCCAGCGGGAACCAGGGACCTGGGGGCACTATGTCGGGCCAGAGTTCACCGCTGGCCCTGTCGAAACGGTACGTGGGAAAATCAATGAACATGGAGCTGCCTTCGTAGATCTCTATCCACCGCTCAATGAACACATACTTGTCGGCGGGGATTGACCATCCGGCTGGCGGAGTGACGGCGGGCTGCTGGCAGCCGGCCAGCAGCAGGATGACGGCACCCACCAGGCCCTTCGCCATGATGGAGCGGCGACGGCCCACGACATCCTCCTGATAGGCTTTGCCAACAAGACGCAGACGGTGGCCTGGGAGTTCCGCCCCTGGCGATGGGGTGCGAGGCTCGCCTGCCTACGGGCCCTCCTCGGTATGCTGGCGGATGTGGCGGTCTGGGAAAGGCTTGTAGGGGTATCTAGCCAGGATTTCCCATTTGGCGCTGGCCCTGACCCCCTGCCAGGGCAGAAATCGAACAAGCACATGATACCCCCCGCCTTCTGGCGTGTCAAGTACCTGTGCTCCTGCCCCGTGCCCACGATCGCAGGCGCTTCCCAGTCCCATTACCGTACTCGGTCCATGCTCCCCCGGCAGTCGCCTCCGTTGAACTAAATGAACTTCTGTTGGGTGAAGCAATGGCTTACCCCGAAGATGCCCACTCACTCCCGTAGCGCGAAGGTTCCTGGCGCCACGCGGACGAACACCTCCGTCTCCCTGCGGAACGTGCCCGAGGCCAGCACAGGCAACGGTGCCTACGCGGGATTCTACAACGAGGAGCGGCCCCACTAGGCCCTGGGAAACCGGACACCGAGGGAAGTGTTCGAAGCGGGGAGTGTCAACACCAAGGTCAACGCCCCAGAGAACCAAGAAGGAGGGTGGATAGCCAACGAGCCAGTGGCATCATTGCCAGACGTGGGCACACCCCAGGAAACGCGGGACTCCATTCTATTGTTGGCCCCATCCCTCTCTGCTTGGCGGGGTCCGTCTCAACACCCTGATCACCGTTGGCAGCTCGGCGGCCTTCTTCTATGGTATTCAGTCAGGGATAGTAACTACTCAGGTTCCTTGGGGTATGAAAGGGCGGGCAGGAGGGGTTCGCCTACAACGGCGCTCCTGAGCCCGGAGAGGACCGACATCCCTTGCTTGCGCAGCGTCGCGATGTAACCCCGGATGCGGCAGAACTGGTCAGC
>JAUYDU010000563.1 GCA_030691665.1 Chloroflexota bacterium | reverse complement strand
CAAAGCGCTCATTCTCTCTTTCCCACATTTTCACCAGGCCGGCGGGACAGATGATGAGGGGATCGCCGTCGTGGGGATAGCTGAGGCGAAGCTGCCGCAGGATTTCCGCACCGACAAAGGTTTTGCCCAGGCCAACCACATCGCCGATATAGCAGCCGTCGAAGAGTTCAATCATGCGTAGGGCGCGCGCGACAGCGTCTAGCTGAAAGTTGGCCAGGGCAGGCTCCCTCGGTGGTATCGGCAGAGGGCCGCCACCTACCAGGGAATCGCCGTACAGCTCGTAGAGGGCTTTGAGGTAGACCTGATAGGGGGTTGTCTGTGCCAGAGGCCAGGAGCGGTCAAGCTGGGCCACCAGCTCGGCGCTGATGTCTTTGGAGTCCGCCCAAAGCTCCTCAAACCAGCGCTTCAGCTCTGCCATTTCCGCATCGCCGGTGACGCGGACGTTTAGCTCGGTGTTGCCAGTGAAGCCGGCCAGGGTGAAGTTGGATGAGCCGACGACGGCGGCCCCAGGCTCGGCGTGGTTCTCATACCAGCACAGATAGGCCTTGGCGTGCAGGGTGCTGCGAAGGTACGCCTTCACCTCCACCTTGCCGGAGGCCACCATTGCCCGCAGGGCGGCAACAGCACGCTCAGAGCCTTCCGTTTGGGGCAGGGCGGCGACGCCTTCGGTGACGTGGGCGACGGCCTGGGCCGCCAGGGCCTCCTGTTGGCTGCGCCGCACGGTGCTATCCGCCTCCAGCTTGGCCTGGAGGGCCTCCGCCTGCTGGAGTCCCAGCGCCACCTGCTCCACCACCTGGCGGTCCGTGCGCCCCACCAGGATGCGCACCTTCTGCAGCGCGCCCAGCTCTTCCGCCACCTGCTCAAAGCCGCTGATGAAGAAGTAGCCGACGGCGATGTCCGCCCGCGCCGAGCTGCCCAGCATCTCT
Source organism: Chloroflexota bacterium (assembly GCA_030691665.1). Taxonomy (GTDB): domain Bacteria; phylum Chloroflexota; class Dehalococcoidia; order SM23-28-2; family SM23-28-2; genus JAUYDU01. Next base: position 3,307 of record JAUYDU010000563.1, on the reverse strand, counting down.
TTCAGGCGCTGCAACAGGGATGGTTCTGTGGTGGCGTGGAGGATGTTCATTGCTCGTTCACCAATTGCATACCATAAAGGCCGTCTAGTGGCACTGCCGGTTGTCTATGATGTCGTGGGGCACAATTCTTCTTTTCCTGACCCATAGGAGTTAGCGCATACTTTCAAATGCATCTACCGTAATACCGACATCTTTGATGATCTTCCTCATCGTCCCCTTGGCCACATCCTTTCCAGGATGGATAGGGACTGTTGTCCACCGCCCATCGGGATGCCGGTAGACGGCGTGGCTCCCGCTCTGGCGGATGAGTTGAAAACCTAACCTGCCCAAGACCCGCTGCACTTCATCGGGTTTTGCCGGACGCAATTTAGACATTGATTTCTAGGCGGTCAACAGCGACCTCTATGGGCACTGGTTCGCCCAGGCTTTGCCGCGCCTCAATATGAAGCTTGATGGCATCTCTGAGGTTCTCAATGGCTTCCTGATAGCTTTCCCCCTGGGAATAGCATCCCTGAAGAGCGGGACAGGAAGCAATGTAAACCCCGTCTTCATCCCGTTCTACTACAACGGTAAACTGATACTTTGCCATATGGTTTCACCCCCTGCCGATTATACACTCTCCGCCTTTTCTTCCCTGTCGCGTGTTAACCGTACAACTGCCCCGTAGAGATTATCAAGGGCCCGGGCGGAGCTGCCCAGCATCTCTTTCAGGCGCTGTAAGAGCGATGGGTCAGCGGTGGCGTGGAGGATGTTCATTACGCTTCCATCCGGGGCTTATTCCAAACCCCAGAACTGCCAACCGTTGGTTTCATGCCCGACTAGAGCCTTGGCTGCGGCAGAAAGAGAAGTGTAACGGTTGCCCTCCATCTCGACAAGAACGCGACTGATGTCGGGCCGCACCTCGACCACCGTTGCCTTGACAGTGCGTCCTAGATACTGCCGACTGAGGACCGTTCCAACCTTGGGTAGCTTGGCCCGGTGCTTCCGAACTGGCATAGACTACCTCCTTTATCTAGTCATCCTCCGGCGGTGATGCGGTCGGGGCTCCTGTCACAATTTGCCCCTCATACCAGGCCTCCAAGGCCCTGACCTCTTCATCATGGAGCCCATAGACTTGATAGACCAGTCGGTTGAGGTCGTGCTCCAATTCCTCTGCTCGCCCGCTAGAATTGTTACCATGGACGAGTTCCAACACTCGGCGGTCAAACTCGTCTGACTGGCGGCCAGGTGAGATGATCGGGAGAGGTTCGAGGTTTTCGTTCATGATTTGGAAGTAGCCGTTCTGCAGTCTGGTTACAATCTGCCGAAGCAGGAACCACATGAGCTTGCTTTGAAGAACTGCGGTCATCCAAGCATCCTGGCCAGGGAGGATGGCATTCGCGTTGTTGGTCAACGCGCCCGATGCATCGAACGCGAACCTAGGCCCGTCCACGAATTTCGTAAATACGACCTTCGGCTTCGCAAACTCGCCGTAGTAGGCGATGGTGTCTTGTATCTCGTACCATTGGTACGGGCCGGGCTTTCGATAGTCCTTTCCCCCGCGAGGTTCAAGACCCTTTATTTTCTTCCCATGTGCATCAACATGAGGATGGCGATATTGTGCCAGGTGCTCAAGAATGGCGGGGTGTTGCTTGATGTTTATGCCTCTTCGCGTGAAAAGAACGTACAGCCCCGCTGGTTCCACACGCCACCGCTTGATGTCGCGGCCACGCAGCCAGGGCTTGATGACCTCCGCGCTGCGGGTGTCGGCTTTTACCAACTCTTGCCGCTTGGCCTCGTTTATCACAAAGGCATCGTTGAGGCCGGTCAACACACCCCGATACATGCGCCCGTTCACAAACTTGCCCAAGGGCGTGCCCTGGGACATCAGCCGGTCAAAGAGCCGCACCAGCGTTGGGTCTTCCAGAATCCAGCCGTTCTTACGCAGGAGCACTTGCGGGTAAGCAGGCACGGCGGACTCCCCAAGGAAGACTGGAAGTCGTTCCATGACCGCCGTCACCGTCTCGCGGTTCACGGGCTTGCCTTGCGCCGTCAGATAGCGCCGGATAGGGGCCGCCAGGTCGGCCACGCGCAAGGTATGGCCTTCCTTGGGCGGAGTCTTCTGCCCCACCACAATGGCCGGGTAGGCGGCGGCGGTGAACACGGGCAGGTCGCCAAAGTCTATCGCCTGGCTCAGGGTGAGGGCGCTTGGCAGGAACCCCCTGATCTTCTCGCCATAGCCGGCCCGCATGTACTTGTTGCTGGTGATGAAGCTGATGACGCCGCCGTCGCGCAGGAGCTGCACCGACCGGTTGTAGAAATAGACGTGGTAGTCGGCGGTGGAAGCGTAGACCTGGGGATACAGCCGCTCAAGCTGTAGTTTTTCAGCGCCAAGGCCCTCCTGCCGCCGGTAGGGCGGGTTGGCAATAGCGATGTCAAAGCCGCCGTCGGTGAAGACTTCCGCGAACTCAACAATCCAGTCGAATCCTGCTACTTTGTTCTTGCCGTGCGCCCACTGGCCGATGTCGGTTTTGAGCCTGTCAATCTCCTTTCGGAGCGTGTCCTTTGGGCCGCTATGGGCGGTGAGGTAGGCCCCTTTTGCGTCTCGGAAAAGCTTGACCAGTTCGTCTTGGAATGTCAGCTTTACAGTTGCATCTGGCCAAGGGGCTGCCAGACTATCTCCCTCTTCAATTTTGAAGTCCAGGTTAGGCAGCGGCGGCGGGCTGTCCCCGTCAAACTCAACAGCGAGCGATAGCCACAGGCGCAAGCGGGCGACGTTGACCGCGAAGGGGTCGTTATCCACACCGTAGAGGCTATGCCGTATGATCTCCAACTTGCGGTTGTAGACCAAAGGAGAGTCCTGAGCGCCCGTTGCAAACAGGGCCTGGCGCAGGTCAAGGAGTTCATGCAACATGCCGAGCAAATACGCCCCGCTGCCACAGGCGGGGTCGCACACGCGCACCCGTTTCAATGCGGCGAGCATCTCTTCGGCGTCCCGCAGGCCATCGGGCTTGTGTTCGTCAACGAAGAGGGTGATTGCGGCCTTTGCTTCCGTGGGGCAAGCCCTCTGCAAATAGCCTTTGAGGGCTTCGCGCGCCATGAACGACACAACGGGCTTCGGCGTGTAGTAGCTGCCGCTTTCATGCCGCCCAGTCACCAGCTCTTCAAAGACCTTGCCCAACATCTCCGGGTCAACGGCCACCTCCTGGTCAAAGGGGGTGGACTCCATGACGGTGAAGTTGAACGGCTCAAACAGGTCTGTCAGGATGAGCTTGATAGCGTCGTCCGGCACTGTGACCGTCTTCTCTTCCTCTAAGTCCTCCCCCTC
>JAUYDU010000444.1 GCA_030691665.1 Chloroflexota bacterium | reverse complement strand
GGCGGCATCCTGTTCGCCCAGAACTGCCTGCGCTGCCACGGCCCCCAGGGAAAGGGCGACGGCCCGGAAGGGGTGCGATTGCCGTCGCAGCCGCTGGACCTCACGGCCTCGCGCACGCGCTCTCTGAGGGACGGCGATATCTTCCTGGTGATAAGGGGAGGGCGAGGCTATATGCCTGGCTGGCAGGGGCGCCTGAGCGAACCGCAGATCTGGGACCTGGTGAACTATATCCGCACGCTGTCTGAGCACGAGTAGGGCTATGGCTTTGGACGAGGCCGTCGGTCGCAACGAGAGGTACCTGGCCCGCTTCTTCGCGGCGGCCGCATTTGCTCTCTTGTTCAGCGCCGTCCAGGGGGTGGTGCAGCGCCTGCCCGGCATCTCCCGCTGGCTGCTGGACGCCGACTACGGCGGCCACATGGTGACCAACCTCGCTCACACCCACATCACCCTCGTCGGCGCCGGTACCCTGATCATCTCTGCTCTCACCTACTACATCCTGCCGCGCCTGCTGGGCCGTCCCCTGGCCAGCCGCGGCCTGGCCGAGCTTTCCTTCTGGTGCACTCTGCTCGGCGTCTTCGGCTTCTACTTCGCTCTGGTGGGCCTGGGGATCGCCGAGGGCAACCTGGTGCATCAGGGGCACCCCTACGGCGAGGCCAAGGAGATGGTGGGCGTGGCCCACAAGCTGCCGATAGCCCTGACTGCCGCCGTTCTGGGCCTGGGTTACTGGACCTTCACCCTGAACGTCTTGCTCACCCTGTTCAACTCGGATAGGGCAGCCTGGAGCGAGGACCGCTACATCGTGAAGTTTCTGGTGGCGGGGGCGGTGGCCCTCTTTCTGGGCACGGTGCAGGGGGTGTACCAGGTCCTGCCCTGGTCGGTGGAGTGGCTGCGCGACGCCGGCGAGGCGGGCCGCCTCATCGATCCGGTGGCTCATACTCACATCAACCTGGTGGGGGGCGTCTCCCTGGCCATCGCTGGCTTCGTCTACTTCTTCCTGCCGCAGATCAGCGGCCGGCCCATCCACAGCCGCCGTTGGGCCGACGCCTCCTTCTATCTCCTGGCGGCGGGCGCCCTCGCTTTCTGGCTGGGCCTCCTCGTCCTGGGCTTCGTGGAAGGGAACATGGTCATCCAGGACGGCATTGACTTCCAGGAGGCCAGGGCGCGCCTGGGCCTGTGGCACCCCTTGATCCTGGTGACGACGGGCGTGGCGATGGGCCTGGGCTTCTGGCTGTTCATCGCTAACGCCTTCCTCAGCCTGCCTGCCGGCAGGCAGGCCAGCCCCTGGCCGGTGCGCCCTCGCCGGCGAGAGCCCCGACACGTCGGGACGGGCCCGGACGAGCCCCGACGAGTCGGGGTGCCGCTGCGGGGCTGGCTGGCCCTGAGCATGGTGGCTCTGTTGCTGGGGACTATTCAGGGCGTGGTGCAGGTGCAGACGGTCTATCAGGACTGGCTGCTGGAGGCAGGGCGAGCGGGCATCCTCGTCACGCCCCTCTCCCACGCCCAGCTCAACATCATCGGCTTCGTCCTGGCCGCTCTCATGGGCTTCTCCCTGCTGGCCCTGCCACGGGTTTGGGGGCAGCCGCTGGCTGGCCGGCCTCTGGCCAGCGCCTCCTTCGGCCTGCTGGCGGCAGGAGTGGCGGGCGCCTACGTTTCTCTTCTGGCCCTGGGCCTGGCCGAGGGGGCGCGCGTGCGCGATGGCATCCCCTACTCGCAGGTGCTGGACGACTTCGGCCTCTGGCACGACCTGCCGCTGGTCGTGTCTTATGCGGCGGTGGGGCTGGCCTACGCCGCCTTCGCCGCCGTCGTGGCCCGGACCATCGGCTGGCAGGAGATCGGGGCCTACTTCCGGAGGCAGTGGCAGGCCTTCTGGCGAGAGCTGGCGACGGTGGAGGAGGGGGCCCGCCCTCGCTCCCTGCGGCAAGCGCGCCAGCGGGCCAACCTGGCCCTGGCGGTGGAGGTGGGCGGCGGCTGGGCGGGCTTCGGCGGCCTGGGCTGGCTGATGACCGGTCGCGCCCTGGCGGGCGGCCTGCTTTTCCTGGCCTGGTTCGCCTTCTACTGGATCACGATGGCCCTGGCGCTGACGGGCAACCTGGGCCCTCTGGGCTTCGGCGAGCTGGCGCCCGTTTACGGGCTGCTGCCGGTCGTCTCCGGCGCTGCCTCCTGGCGCAGCTACCTGCGCGCGGTGGCCTTGCCCGCTCCTGCCACTCAGTCGAGAGGCGAGGGCTAGGCCGGCGGGTAGGGCTGGTGGGGATTCTTTACCCCCGCCTGAAGGCCTTCAACCATTCAAATTCATCTCTGCGGGATAAATCCCGCAGCTTCGCCAAAGCTGAGGGTTTCAACCCTCAGGGGTGTTTTGTTTTCTCTAAGACCTTCAGGGTGCGGTCGTGGACACCTGTCCCACCAATTGCGAAGCATTTGCGGGCTAGGCCGGCGGGTAGGGCTGATCGTAGACGGGGGTGACGGTGGCGGTGCAGCGCTTGAAGCCGGGCTCCAGGAACTTCTGCACGCCGTCGACGCTATCGGCCTCCAGGACGTAGTAGATGGTGGGGGCGGAGTAGGCGCCGTACATCGCCCTCACCTTCACGCCCGCCGCGTTGCTATCAGTGAGGACCTTGGAGCCGCCCGCGTCGATGGGGCAGCTCTCAGGCGTGTGGGTCTGGGTGATCATGAACAGCATGGGTCTGCTCCTTTGTGACTTGGCATACTGCCCCCCTTGTAGGTTTGATGCAGGCATTAAAGCACGGCCTATGGCGGATGTCAACAGCTTTTCGGGCTGGTTCATCATGAGTAATCCGGCTGGTGGGGCAACCTTGACCCAGCTTTCGGCCAGGGGCGATAAT
>JAUYDU010000438.1 GCA_030691665.1 Chloroflexota bacterium | reverse complement strand
AACGAGTATCTGGAGGCCTATTTCGCCCTGGCCAAGATCGGGGCGATAGCCGTCCCCCTGAACTTCCGGCTCCACGCCGACGAAATCAGCTACATCGTCAACAACGCCGACGCCTCGGCCTTCATCCTGGGCGCGCCCTTCATCGACACCATCCGGGGCATTCAGAAGGACCTCCCCCTCATCCGGCAGTATGTGTCGGTCACGGACGCGCCCGTCGAAGAGATGCTCCACTACGAGACCCTGCTGGCGGAGGGCTCCCCGGACGAGCCGGCGGTGCTGGTGGAGGAGGACGACCCGGCGTTCATCATGTACACAGCGGGGACCACCGGCAGGCCCAAGGGCGCCGTGCTCACCCATAAGAATCAGGTGACGATGTGGCTCCTGGCCGTGCTGGAGGTGGCCAGCGAGCCCGGCATCGGCGACCTGGCGGAGTTTCGGGTCTGCGCCGCGCCGCCGCTGTTCCACCTGGCCTCCTTCGGGTACAGCCAGGCTCACCTCCTACGGTGCGCGACGGTCATACTGCCCACTCAGCTCTTCAACCCCGTGGAGATACTCCAGCTCATCGAGCGGGAGAAGATCGATTCGGTCCTGCTAATCCCGGCGATGGCCAACTTCCTCCTCCAGGTGCCCGACATCGACAAGTACGACACCAGCAGCCTGAAGGTCTGGCTCTCCGGCGCGGCCATCTTGCCCACGGAGACCCGCAGGCGCATCGGCCAGGCCTTCCCGACCGTCAAGATCTTCGACGCCTTTGGCCAGACGGAGTCCAGCGCCGTCGTCTCGATGCTGCGGCCGTCCGACGCCCAGCGGAAGGTGGCCTCGGTGGGGCGGGCCCTGCCCTTCATCGAGATCCGGGTGGTGGACGCCCAGGACCGGGACGTTCCCGTGGGCGAGGTGGGGGAGGCCATCTATCGCGGTCCCACCATCATGAAGGAGTACTACAACAACCCCCAGGCCACGGCGGCGGCCTTGCGCGGTGGCTGGCTCCACTCCGGCGACCTGGTCCGGCGGGACGAAGAGGGCTTCCTCTACGTGGTGGATCGGAAGACGGATATGATCGTCAGCGGCGGGGAGAACATCTACCCGGCGGAGGTGGAAGAGGTGCTCTACCGCCACCCCCACATCCTGGAGGCGGCCGTCATCGGCGTCCACGATGAGCAGTGGGGAGAGTCGGTGAAGGCCATCGTCGTCCCCAAGCCGGGACAGACCCTCACGGAGGAGGAGGTCATCGAGTTCTGCAAGCAGCACCTCGCCAGCTACAAGAAGCCCAAGTCCGTCGATTTCATCGATGCACTGCCTCGCAACCCGGCCATGAAGGTCCTGAAGACGGTTCTGCGGGAGAAGTACGGTCGAGCGCTGAGGTACTAGCCCCCTGGCCGATATGATCACGGGTTACTTGACGGCCGAGAATCAGGGGGTCAGCGGGGCGAGGTCCGAACGAAAGAGCAGGCGCTGACCGTGGCGGAGTACAAGCACCCGGAAGCGCTGGCCACGACGGAGTGGCTGGCCGCGCACCTCGATGATCCCTCGGTCCGCGTTGTGGACGTGCGCTATTACGTCGGGGTGGCCTCGGGCGGATCGTTCCGGGGCGTGTCGGGAAGGAAGGCTTATCGGCAAGGCCACATCCCAGGGGCGCTATTCGTCGATTTCGCATCCGACCTCGCGGACCCGGAGGACGACGTCCCCCTCAACATTCTGTCGCCCGACCGTTTCGAGGCCTTGATGGGACGTCTGGGGATCGGCAGCGGCAGCACGGTCGTCGTGTACGACGACAGCGGTGGGACCTGGGCCGCCCGGCTCTGGTGGGCCCTGCGGTACTACGGGCACGACGCCGCGAAGGTTCTGAACGGGGGCCTGACCAAGTGGACTGCCGAAGGGCATCCCCTGGAGAGGCGCACCCCTACCCCTCCCGCCGCGACCTTCCGAGCGCGGAAGCGGCCCGCCCTCAGGGCCACCTGCGGCGAAGTGAGGCAGGCCATCGGACGCCGGGATGTCTGCATCGTCGATGCGCTGCCTGAAATGTTCTACAGCGGCAAGGCGCGCCTCTACCCGACCCACAGGGCTGGCCACATCCCAACGGCCCTGAACGTGCCTGCGACTGCCAACGTTGACCAGGCCACCCAGACCCTGCTGACGGCCGACGAGCTGGCGCGGCTCTGGCGAAAGGTGGGCCTCAAGCCCGATCAGAGAGTGATCACGTACTGCGGGGCCGGCGCCTACGCCGCCTACGATCTGTTCGTCCTGTACGTCCTGGGCCACGAGAAGGTCAGCCTCTACGACGGCTCGTGGATGGAATGGGGAGCAAACCCGGAATTGCCCGTTGAGACGGGCTCGGGCGACAAGATTGTTGATTCGAATTAGCCAAGGAGGTATCGATGGCTCGTGTAGCGCTGTTGGATCCCGATCAGGCAACAGGCAGGGTCAGGGAGGTGTTCGAGAGGGTCAAGAGCTACTACCGGATGGTCCCGGGCCTCCAGAAGGGGCTGGCCTACCTTCCAGAGACCACGGACGCCCTGTGGACCCTGAGCCTGACCACCGCCCGAGAGGGCAGCATCCGCGAAGAGCTCAAGCGGGTGGTTTTTGCCGTTACCGCCTATGAGGTCGAGTGCGAGTACTGCACGGCGGCCCACATGATCGCCCTGCTCGGCAAGCGGTGGAGCAGGGAGGAGTGTGTGGAGGTGATCGAGGGCAAGCCTTCGCCGCGGCTCTCAGACAAGGAGAACGCAGCCGTGAACTTCGCGCGCCTCGTCGGGCGGCGGCCGGCAGCGGTCACCGACGAGATGGTCGAGGGGCTCCGAGCCGTAGGTTGGACCGACGCAGAGATCGTCGAGATCGTGGCGTCAGTAGCCCTAATGCGGTACACGACCACGGTGGCCAGCGCGCTCGATGTGCCGCTCGAAAAGGCCATGGAGGGCGTGGGCGTGAGTTGCGGGGTCCCTCTTGACCGTCGTGACGACTGAACGCGCCGAGGATCACCGCTTCGTCACGGCGTCCTCGTGCGCCTCGCTGACATGCGCAGGGTTTCGCTGATAGTATCAAAGATGGATTGCTGGAGGCCCTGCGCCGCCTGGCGGCCAGCGCTGGTGCTGCCGCAACTTAGGAGCTCTCTTATGGCCCGCCGCGCAGGGTGGTCTGGTCCTCCTCGATGTCCACCCTGGTGATGCCGGGATTGATGTCTATCTCGTCCAGCTTTGCCACATTCTCGATGCGATCGACGACCCAGCCCGTCAGCCAGCCGGGCACGCTCCCCACGCGAGCGGTCTCGATGTTGATCCTGGGCTTGGGACCGCTGAGGTCCAGGTTCCCGCCCACCAGGGCATCGATGGCGGCCGGCCCGATGTCGATGTTGCCCGAGGCCTGCCCCTCGCCTGGACACAGGTAGATCTTCAGGTCCTGGATGGGCAGGTCCTTTTCGTCAATCCAGGCGGTGCCCCTGGCTGCCAGCTCTTCCTCCGTGAAGGTGACCTGGCTGCTCCTTCCTGCCTTCAGGTCGGCGTCGAAGGGGTCCCACTTCTGCTGAAAGCTAGCGCGCGCCGCCGTAGAGCCGGCAGAGCCCTCGCCGCAGGCTCCTGGCGAGCCCACGAAGGCCAGCACTGCCATCGTTGCCAGTCCACCAACCACTACCACTACCACCGCCGCCAGGAACCCGATGATTCGTGATAGCGAAAGCCAAGCGAGCATGGGGCCTCCTTCTTGCGGGTGAACAGAGGGCGAAATAGACCTCTCGATGGTATTCTCAGCACGTCTTGCTGTCAACAATCCCTGGCGGCTGGCCGTCGGCGGTTGCCGCCCTCCATAGCCCTGTCTATAATGGCCTTGCGATGGACATCCGCCAGCTTCATCCCTGGAACGTAGACCCCCGCGAGGCCATGGCCATCCAGAAGCGGTTGGCCTCGCAGGTGGTGCTGGAAGGCTCGCCCCAGGACGTGCGTACGGTGGCCGGGGCCGACATCTCCATCTCCGGCGGCCGTGGCCGGGGGGCGGTGGTGTTGCTTTCCTATCCGGAGTTGCGAGTTTTGGAGAGCCAGGTGGTCGAGTCGGAGCTGACCTTTCCCTACGTGCCGGGCCTCCTGGCCTTCCGTGAGGTGCCGGTGCTGGCCGAGGCCTTCCAGCGCCTAGAGCACACGCCCGACCTGCTCCTGGTGGACGGCCAGGGGCTGGCCCACCCCCGCCGCTTCGGCATCGCCTGCCACCTGGGCTTCCTGCTCGAGCTGCCGACCATCGGCTGCGCCAAGTCGCGCCTGGTGGGTGAGCACGGGCCCCTCGGCGAGGAGGTGGGCAGCCGCGTCGAGCTGCGGGACGGGCCCGAGGTCATCGGCCTGGTGCTCCGCACCCGACCCGGGGTGACCCCCGTCTACGTTTCGGCCGGCCATCGCATCAGCCTGGCAGAGGCGGCGGAATGGGTGCTCCGCCTGTGTGGGGGCTATCGCCTGCCGGAGCCGGCGCGGTTGGCCCATCAGGCCGCTGGCGGCCAAGCCATAGCGGCCGCAAGGGAACCCGCGGCCGAGCAGATGACGCTGTTCTGAGGGAAGACAAAGCGCCAAGGTGGTCGCTAATCGCATGGATGAAGTGAAAGAGATCCTGAAGCAGCTTTCGGAGCGCATCTTCCACATAACGGAGAGTCTTTGACGTCGCTGGCCAGGAACGCGAGATAGGGGCGCTGGAAGCCCGCTCCGCCCGGCCCGACTTCTGGGACGACCCCCAGGAGGCCCAGAAAGCGATGCGCCGCCTGGCTGAGGCTCGCCAGCAGGTGGAGACCTGGCGCGGCCTGGAGGCCAAGGTGCGCGAGCTTTCCGACCTGCTGGAGCTGACTCAAGCCGAGGGCGACGAGGCCATGGCGGCCGAGATCGCGGCCGAGGTGGAAGGGCTGGCCGCTCACCTGGATGACCTGGAGTTGAGCCTGGCTCTCTCCGGCCAGTACGACCGCCGCGACGCCATCCTGGCTATCCACGCTGGCGCCGGCGGCACCGACTCCCAGGACTGGGCGGAGATGCTCCTGCGCATGTACCTGCGCTGGGCCGAGGGCCGCGGCTATCAGGCTCGCGTGCTCGACGTGACGGCGGGGGAGGAGGCTGGGATCAAGAGTGCGACGGCGGAGGTGGCTGGCTCCAACGCCTACGGCTATCTGCGAGCCGAGCGAGGTGTGCATCGCCTGGTGCGCCTGTCGCCCTTCGATGCCGCCCACGCTCGCCATACCTCCTTCGCCCTGGTGGAGGTCATGCCCGAAGCCGAGGACATGGCGGAGGTGACCATCGACCCCGATGACCTGCGCATCGACGTCTTCCGGGCCAGCGGCCACGGCGGCCAGCACGTTCAGAAGAACGCTACCGCCGTCCGCATCACCCACATTCTTACCGGCATCGTCGCCTCCTGCCAGAACGAGCGCTCCCAGTACCGCAACAAGGAGATCGCCATGAAGGTGCTGGAGGCGCGCCTCCTGGAGCGAGAGCTGGAGCGCCAGGCGGAGGAGAAGACTCGCCTCAAGGGCGAGCACGTCTCCGCCGGCTGGGGGAATCAGATCCGTAGCTACGTCCTCCACCCGTACAAAATGGTGAAGGACCACCGCACCGGCTACGAGACCAGCGACGCCGAGGCCGTCCTGGACGGCGATCTGGATGAGCTGTTGCGGGCCTATCAGAAGGCCACGCTGGGGAAGGACTAGGTATGAAGCGATTTCTGGTTCTCCTGGGTCTTGCGATTCTTCCCCTCGGGGCTCTCTTTGTGGGGCCGGTCAGGGCCCAGGGCGGCATCGAGGTTACGGCGCAGGAGGTGGTGAACAGCTTCCCCCAGGAGGTGGTGTTCCGCCTGGCGGCTCACAGCGATTCCACTATCCAGAAGGTGACTCTTCGCTACCAGATCATGCCCGACGGCGTCGCGGCCTACGGCGTGCCCGACTTCACCCCCGCCGACCGCGTCCAGGTGGACTTCCGTCTTAAGGGGAACGACCCGCCTCGGAGCTACCTGGCCCCCGGCGCCGAGATCGACTACTTCTGGGAGATCGAGGACGCTGCCGGCAACAACCTGGCGACCGAACCGAACACCTTCGTCTACGACGACACTCGTTTCTCCTGGGACAGCATCAGCGAGGGCAACGTCACCGTCCACTGGTACGCCGGCAGCCGCTCCGCCGCCGAGTCGTCGCTGGCCGTCGGCCGCCAGACCCTGGACGACATGTCGGCCCTGCTGGGCGCGACGATAGACTTCCCGGTGAAGGTCTGGACCTACGACAGCTACCAGGACATGCTCCCCGCCCTGG